>CAZMKH010000127.1:1791-4242 GCA_964566455.1 uncultured Campylobacteraceae bacterium
CTGCCTCTTTGTTTTTGCATGTTGATCCTTGTAGTATGTTTACTTTAGAAATTATAACCAAAGTTTTTATTTTATATCCGATATAAAATGTACTTTTATCTCCTCCTTGATACAATATCTCTAAGTTTTCTAATCTCTCTTGAGAGTTCACCATCTTTTCTTGCTTCATCCATAACTTTCAGGTATTGCTTTGGTGTGTATTTTGAGTGGGTTGAATATCTACCAAAGTATAAGCTTATTTTTTCCTGTAAAGTTATTTTTTTCATATATCCCCTCCTATATGTTATCTTGCAATTTTATATAAACTATGACACTCTCCTCTACACTTAAATTTTTACAGTTTATGCACAAGGACAAAACTCTTCATCGTTTGCTATCAATTCATCCATATATCTCTCCATCATTTGCTCTTGCTCATACATCTCAAACTCATACTTTCTCATCTCCTCCTCTTGGATTTGCATCTGCATCTCAAGTTTTTGCATCTGCTCTTCAATATCTACATTGTAAAGATCTTGTAGATATTCAAAGTCATCCATACACTCTTCATCACTTAGATATACACCTTCACACTCTGTATACATTTTGTACCTCCTAATTTTTAAAAATATTAAAAATCTATTGTTACCACAAGCCTGTCAAACCAATATTGAAAAGAGCATTAACACTCTTTCCAATACTTGCCATTTTTTTCAATGGTGCTAAAGTAAGCTTTGGTATCGTTTACCCTTGAGCCATTTGCGTCATACCAAGTGCCTTTGCAAGTTTTAGTTGGCGAATACCTTTGTGCACAAGTTTGACGAGTAGAATTGTTGTAGCTTTTTGTGTAGCCGCCTCTGCTTGAACTTCTTGAACATCCTTTAGAACTGTATGATGAACGAGAATAACCATATCTTGCCATAATGACCTCCTTGAGTTTTATTATTGTAATTATCGGATTATTAATAGACATAAAATGTCCATTTAAAAATAAAATATTTATTTTTACTTATTTTCCATACTGCTTTTGAAGACAAGAAAGCAATATATCCTTATCCTTAGCAATTCCAAAAAATCCACTCTTGTGCACAAACTCCATAGAGTTATCCGACTTAAGAGGTTTTGCTGCCAATTCAAAACTTCCCGGTTTTTTTGATGGTATTTTTACTTTCCATTTTCCACCTTCTTCATCTTTCCATACTACTGCTTTTATATCAGGCATAGTTTGCCCATTGATATATCTTGACCAAAATCGGGTATATTGCTCCAACTCTATTATTTTTCTATTCCCCTCAAAATAAAATGAGTTATTGACTATGCTTTGTGCTTCTTCTAACTCCTCTTCATTTTGTTTGAGCGAGCTAAGAATAGTGTATGCAAACTCTACTGCTTTATTAAAGCACTCTTCTTGTTTATTAGCGTAAATATTATCGTGGTTGTTAAAATGTGTTATAAGCGAAGAGTATTCAAAAGGTTTAGCTTTTGTGATACCGACATCATTATCATCAACCATTTTTATAAGTTTTGATATAGATGGATAATTTTCCTCTTCTTCTAAATACTCCCAAATAAGCCCGGCACTACTTTTACCACCTTTGTATTGATGATGATCAAAATATTTCTTTCCATCATATCTTTTACCGATATCAATCACCATATCAAATGAGCTGAAATCTTTTGTTTCATGCTTTAGTCTTGTTACTGATATTTCACCATCACCAAATAGCTTTAACAAAGCTATTGCTGTTACTTCATCAGCATGAAAGATACCATTGTGTGTTGCTATTTTTAGTTCCATTGTCCTGCCTTATAATTTTTTCTGCTGTAATATTTCTTGCTTGGTTTTACTCTTGTTACCGGGTTAAATCCCCATGTAATTCTTTGTTTTTGCTTTGGTATTTTTATCTTTATTTTTGTTTTCATGGATTCTCCTTGTTTTTTATGGGAGAATTATAATGATAGTTATGGTCGTATATTGTCTATTTCTAAGATTTACTTCTTTATTTGAAAAAGAGTGATTCCATATAGCTTTGTTAAAACTCTAACTCTTTTTACAAACCTTTTTTCCTTTTGCTTCTCTATTATCAAAGCAATGGCTGGTTTCTTCCCTGTCATCTTTGCATAATATAAAGATTGTCCTACACTTTGTGCCCACTTTTTTGCAAAATCTACCTCCACGGCATACTCATTGGTCAAACAATCAACCCTTGTTCTGTCAGCAAGTACGACTTCCATCTCTCCTCCGAGTCTATTACATAGTTGCATTTGATAGTATCTCTCGCGATGCAAATGCTTTGCATATAGTTCATAACACCATATTGATAAAAAAAGAGATATTTTTAGCATTTTAGTTTGCACTATTGCCCTTTTTCAAGGTAGAAAACTGTGGAATATTCTCATTTTTTATTTTTTTGGACTCTAAAATTGTTGGTGCAAGCTTCTTGTCTTTTATTAAATTGCCATCTTTATAGA
>CAZMKH010000128.1:0-4238 GCA_964566455.1 uncultured Campylobacteraceae bacterium
GTAGGGTTGTGAGGAAAATTTACCACCAAAAATTTAGGCTTTGGCATAGACTCTTCGATACTATTTTTTAAACTTTCAAAAAACTTCTCATAATCGAGCTCATACTTTTCATTGTAAAAAAAAGGCATTTTGACAACATTGCCGCCTGCTATGATAAAAGCGTGCGTATGTATGGGATAAGCCGGCTCCGGAACTATCGCCACATCCCCGGGATTGGTTATGGCTTGAACCAAATGAACGTATCCCTCTTTGCTTCCCATGGTAGCTACTGCTTCTTTTTCAGGGTCAAACACAACTCCGTATCTTCTTTCATACCAGTCGGTTATGGCAAGGCGAAGTTTATATATACCTTTACTTACGGAGTATCCGTAATTTTTCGGTTTTTGGGCAGCTTCTACCAGTTTGTCAACTATATGAGAAGGTGTAGGTCCGTCAGGGTTGCCCATAGAAAAGTCTATGATATCCTCTCCCGCCCTTCTCGCTTTCATTTTTATCTCATTGATTTCGGCAAAAACATAATTTGGAAGTCTGTTTATGGCATTAAATTGTATCTCTTCAAACATTTCTTATCCTTGTTTGTATCTTTATTTGCTGTATATTTTTAAACCCGAGCGGATGTTGCTCAGAGTATATTTGTCATCTATCATAATATATTTTGTATTTTGAGGGATGTCAAGTTTCAAACTCTTTTGTGTATCATCACTTACATATATCAAAAGTATATTTAAAGCATTGTCATAAAAAACTATATAAGGATGCCATTTGTTTAAAGGATAGCTTCTTATATACAGAGTTTGAGGCGTATCATCAAATCCAAGCCAATAACTCTTTATGGGTTTTGTAAGCCTGTAACTTGCTTCGGGGATAATTTTTTTGGAGATAATTTTTGCATTTGCAGTCGATATAAAATAGTGCCAATCGGTTTTTTCCTGTTTTTGGATATCGGTAATTGAACACCCATATTTTTTTAATTCATTTGCCAATACTACCGGGTCGACAAGATACTCTGTATTCATTTGAATTTCCCAGGAGAAACTGTCATCAGACTTGACGGCTTTTTTTGTAATATAAAAATTAAATCCCATAGAATTTAAAGCATTGTTTAAAATCTTTAAAAAAAGAAGAGAGTTTCCTTTGGTTGTAAATGTTATATTTACACTGTTTACCCTATCAAGGTCAAGCCTCATAAAACCATTTTTTTTCAATACTTTTAACAGTTTTACTACTTCTATACTTCCATCACTTTTATAGTACTGTTTTTTATCTCCCAAAAGGATATTGATAATCTTTTTGGCGCTGTAATAATTTTTTTCACCTATAAAACTTTTTATCTTCTCATCAACCATATCGCCAAATGATATGGAGAGGATAAGAAAAAAAGATAAAATTATCTTTACCAATATTTGCCTCTGTTAAGTTTGATAAACTCTTTTTTATTGATTTGAGTCAGATTGCCGTCTTGCACCAAAAACCTTATAGGATTTTTCGTGTTAAAATCCAAAACCTCTCCATTATAATAGAGCTTAAATTCTCCATGTCCTGTTGCAATCATATAAGAATTGTTTTTATCTATGGTGATATTTGTATCTTTTAGATATGATTTCTTTTTATAGTTTTTAAGATCTACCACACCTACCCATATCCTGTTTTTGGGTACAATTGTCAAAGTATGCTTTAAGTTGACGGCATTAGTTTTATTAGTATCAACAGTATCATTTGCGATATTCTCTTGTGATTGCAAAGATACTTCTTTTGTTGTTTCTTCTTTGGCTTTTGTAACAACAGTTTTTTCTTTTTGCATATCTTTGGAAGGTATTGCTTTCATGTCATCAACTGCTGTAGTATTACTTTCTTGCAATGTCATGGTACTGTCTGTTGTATTTGCTTCTGTTGCATTTGATTCGGATTGAATATTTTCAACTGCATTTTCTTCGGTAATGTTTGTTTCATTGACTTCGATACCTGAAATATCCTGAGCTTCTTTGATGACTCTGTTTTCATCTGAAGTTGCCTGGTTTGATGAAGTATCATATCCTGTATTTAGATAAAGTATATACAAAACTCCCACCCCTATAAGCAGAAAAAGCATCAAAGCAATCAACTTGGAAAATGTTTTAACGGGCGGTTTTGGCGGAGCTATAAAAAACTCTTTTGTTGTATCTCTGCCCTCTTCTTTTAAATACTCTAAAAACTTCTCTTTTTTATCGCTAAGGTCAATTTTGTATTCTCTTTCAAGTATCTTGATAAATCCGAGTCCTTTTGTTTTGCTCAGTTTGTCAAACTCTTCGTTCTTTAAATATTCCAAATCTTTTATATTTATAAGAGTTTTTTTTGCAACCTCTTTTAGATCCATTTTGTCAAAAAAATTTATATCATCCATTAGCAATCCTGTCACATATGATAGCCGAAGCAGCACTTACATTTAAAGAGTCAAAGTCTCTAACCATATTTATCGTAATCATTTCATCCATTTTTGACATTATTTTATTGGGTATTCCTTCTCCCTCGCTACCTAAATATACAGCTTTTTTTTCGCCAAATTGAACATATCTTATATCTTTGCCGCCAAAACCGGCACCATAAACTTCAAAATCTGCCATTTTCAACTCATTTAATAAGTCCAGTGCATTGGGTTGCAGTATAATAGGCATATTTAACATTGCTCCGGCACTGCTTCTTATAACAGGCTCCAATGAAAAACTTTTTTGTGCGGTTACAATGATACCGTCCACTCCAAATGCATAGGCTGACCTGACAATGGCTCCTATATTGCCGACATCTGTTATATTGTATAAAACCAGCAAAAAGTTACTGCTGTTTTTTATATCTTTAAATTCACTAAAACCCACATCTTTAATTGAGAGCAAAAATCCCTGATGATTACCGCCTTTAGCCATAGCCTGGGCTTTTTTAAAATCAGTCCTTACTATCTTTTTTCCAAGGTTTTGAAATCTGTAAAAAAGTTTCCTGTCTATCTCTTTTTGAAGATAAATCTCTTCAATCATCTCAGGAAAATTTTCCAAAATATATAAAGATATTTGTTTACCGTATACTATCATCTAATGATTTTATCGAAAAAATATTGAAAAGGTGATTAAATCGTGATTCGTGATTAGTTATGAAGAGTTTAAGTCATTATAAGCCACTATTTACGAATCACGAGTCACGAGTCACTAGTTCTTCGTATATCTCTTTTACACTTTTGCCTGTTATTTTGCTTAGAAGTTTTGCTTTTGTTTTTTTTGGAATTTCCAAAGAAAAAACATCATCTTCGGATATATTTGATACTTCTTTTTTTTCACCTTTTATGATGACTACCCATTCTCCTTTTAAATTTTCTTTTTCAAAAAGTCTCTCAAGATTTTGGGCGCTGTTTTTATACCATTTTTGATGAAGCTTTGATATCTCTTTTTGTACAAAAAGCTCTCTTTTTGGAGACAAGGCTGCTATCTCTTCAAGAAGTTGTTTTATCCTGTGTGGAGCTTCATAAAGTATAGTGTTGTAGCCGTTATATAGTATATCATTTAAAAGTACTTTTCTTTCTTTGCTTTTATGCGGTAAAAATCCAAAAAATAAAAACTCTTTTTCTTCAAAACCGCTTGCGGCATAAGCAGTCACTGCCGCATTTGCTCCGGGTAAAACTTCATACTCTATGTCCTGTTCCTGGGCAAATTGTATGAGTTTGACTCCCGGGTCACTGATACATGGCATTCCGGCATCACTTAGAAAGACAATATTTTTTTCAAATATTTTTATATCAAGTGAGTCTATGACACTTTGTTCATTATGGGAGTGAAGAGAATAAAACTTCTCTATTTTATGTTGTAGGGAAAATTTTTCACTCAAGATTCCCAAAAGTTTTTTGGTTACTCTTGTATCTTCACAAAAAAGTATATCTGCCTGTGAAATAATCTCTAATGCTCTTAGCGTTATATCTTTGATGTTTCCTATGGGGGTGGGGATAAGATAAAGCATAGTTTAAGGAGTCAAAAGACTCCTTGGGGAAGATTATTTTAAATTATATTTTTTCTTAAATTTCTCAACTCTACCTGTTGCATCGACTATCTTTTCACTGCCTGTGAAAAACGGATGGCAGACATTGCATATATCTATTCTTATCTCCGGTTTGTTAGACATAGTGGTAAAACTGTTTCCACATGCGCAAGTAACATGAGATTCAACATATTCAGGATGAATACCCTTTTTCATTTAATATTCCTTTTTTATTGTTATTTCCT
>CAZMKH010000129.1:0-4198 GCA_964566455.1 uncultured Campylobacteraceae bacterium
AATGATTTGACTGAAGAGATAAAAAAGAGCAGTATCAAAGATGAAGCAAGCATTATACTTTCTGCACTCCAAAATGAGACAGATATCAGTGAAATTGCCCTAAAAGCTATATCACTTTTACTTTCAAAACACTCTTCAAAAGGTCCTGAGCATATAGGTTTCAGTGAAAAAGAAGCTATGAGGCTTTTGGAAAAATTTAAAGACAACAATAAAAGAAAAAAAGACTCCAGAGGCAAAAGAGATGGCAGAAGCAGAAACCGTAACAACAGAAACAGAAGTCGCAGAAGATAAACTCTGTGGCATAGATGAAGCCGGCAGAGGATGTCTTGCCGGTCCTCTTGTGGTAGCAGGAGTTGTTTTAAAGACTTCACTCAAGGGGCTTGATGATTCTAAAAAACTGACTCCAAAAAAAAGAGAAGAGCTTTTTTCTCTTATACAAAAAAATTCACTCTACAAGATAATTTTTACCGACAATCAAACCATAGATAGTATTGGTCTCTCAATGGCTCTTCGCAACTCCATACAGGAGATAAAAGAGTATTTTTCAAACTGTAAAATCCTAATGGACGGCAATACAAATTTTGGAGTTAAGGGAGTTGAATGGATGATAAAAGCAGATGCAAAAGTGCCTGAAGTGAGTGCTGCAAGTATCCTGGCAAAAGTAAGCCGTGACAGATATATGATGGAAATTTCAAAAAAATTTCCAAAGTATGGTTTTGAAAAACATAAAGGATACGGTACAAAAGAGCATATAAAAATGATTGGGCTTTATGGTTACACAACTCTACACAGAAAAAGTTTTTATATCAAAAAATTAAAGCAAGGTACACTGTTTTAACATATTTATGGTATTATTTACTTATAAATAACATAAGTCACCAAGGAGTACCAAAATGTTCAGAAATATGACTATAAAAAAACGACTTATTATCTTAAGCGCTATAGCTATGGCTACTATTTTTGTATATGTGATTGCAGTTTTTGTATCACAATATAAGATATATCAAAATGCAAAAGACACTATCAAAGTAGTTGAACTTTCGGTCAAACTCAGTGATGTGGTACATGAACTTCAAAAAGAGAGAGGTGCAGGTGCCGGTTATCTAAACTCGAAAGGCAAGAAATTTGCTCAAATTCTAAAATCACAGATAAAAAATACAGATAAAAAACTCTCCGTTTTAAAACACTATATAGATGCAAACAGCAATCTTTATGTAAAAACTGCCAAAAAATCAATAGACTTTTCAAAACTAGGTGATGTACGACAAAAAGTACAAAGTTTGAAAATGGCTACCAAAGATGAAGTAAATTATTATACCAATCTAAATAAAACTATTTTGGATATCATTGCAAGATTTTCCACTATCCCAAAACTTCCAACTGTTAGAAATGAAATGAATTCTATGGTGCTTTTTATAACGGCAAAAGAGCGGGCGGGAATTGAGAGAGCGGTGCTTTCCGGTGTTTTTGCAAGAGATGCGTTTACTCCTTTTCTAAAACGCAAATTTATATCGGTGGTTTCCCAGCAAAAAGTACTTTTACACCTTTTTGAAACAACAGCAGATAATAAAATATTGAGATTTTATACCCAAATTTCCAAAGAAAAACCATTCTTGGAAGTTGAAAGGATGAGGAATATAGCTTTTTCAAGATACAGCGGTTTTGAGGTAGATGCAACATACTGGTTTAAAACCATTACCAAAAAGATAAATTCTCTTAAAAAAATAGAAAACTATTTGGATAAGATTCTTATAAACACATCCAACAAGATAGCCGATAAAGTTATGACAGAGATGATAGTCATTACTCTTATGTCCTTGTTGATACTTGCATTTTTGGCTTATATATCCAGAAATATTGCAAACTCTATCATTATAGCAATCGATAGGTTTAAAAATGTTATAAGAAGGGTCAATACAGGAGACCTTTCGGTTGTAGTGGACAGAAGAAGTACTCCTAGAAATGAGATGGATATCATAACAAGAGAGTTGCATATACTTGTTGAGACCATTAAAGATTTGGTTGGCAGGATAAACAGCTCTGTTGACAGTGCGGCAAAAGGGGACTTTTCTCATGCACTTGTAGATGATGGCTTAAAAGGAGACTTTGCTGTTGCCATCCATATGGTGCAAAATGGTATAAAAGCCATGAAAGAAGCAAGTGAAAGACAAAAAGTTATAGCATTCAGCGCACATGTAAGGTCGGTAGGAGATGTAGGTAAAGGATTGGCTTTGATTCAGCGTGAAACGGAAAATCTTATAAGCGATCTTGATGTTGTGTTAAACAGTTCGGAAAATACAAGTGAACGTTCAACCGAAAGCCTGAAAGTACTTGAAAAAATTTTGGAAAATATGCAAACTCTCTCCGAGCAGATAAATGACTCAAATGTCACCATAAATGAGCTAAATGAAATGAGCAACAATATAACTTCTGTAGTTGATCTTATAAAAGATATAGCAGAACAAACCAACCTTCTTTCATTAAATGCTGCCATTGAAGCAGCCCGTGCAGGAGAGCACGGAAGAGGATTTGCTGTTGTGGCGGATGAAGTGAGAAAGCTGGCTGAGAGAACTCAAAAAGCTACAAGTGAAATAAATGTATCTATAAACAGTATGAAACAAGAAACCAGTGATATTGTAGCCAAATCTCAAAATATGATAGAAGTATCAAGCAGTGTATCAAGCATAGTAGAAGAGTACAAAAAGACTATGCAAGAGCTTGAAAGAAACTCCAAAGAGGCTTCGGAATTGACTGAAGATATGAAAAATCAGGTATTTTTGATAATGGTAAAAATCGATCATATTATTTATAAAGCCAATGCATACAATGCTGTGGTAAATGCAGATAAAAATGCCAACTTTGCCGATAGCGAACATTGCAGACTCGGTATCTGGTATCACGACAAAGGTAAAAAAGTTTTTGGCAAAGCTCCTTCATATGCAAAGATAGACAAACCTCACAAAACAGTACACAACAAAGTTTTGGAAAATATGAAGTTTATAACAAAAGATGACAAACGCATAGAAAACGAAGAGACAATAGTTGAAAACTTTAAAGAGATGGAAAAGGCAAGCCATGAATTATATGCCCTTTTGGATGAGCTTGGAATTGAAATGAAAAAGCTAAGGTCTGCAGCTTAAAGCTTCTCTGACCAAAAGAGTTGCGGTATTTTCCGGCTCAAAAAGTATATGATCTACACTTTTTACAAGTAACTCTTTTGTATAGCCGTCTTTTACATTGGCAATGATATGCAGATGAGGTGAGTTTTCCCTGAGAGATTCACAAACCATATAGAGTTTTTCTTCATTGTCTATGGCTACTATAGCCGATACCGCTTCTTTTAGATTGACCGCTTTTTGAATATTTGGCAAGGCTGCATTTCCAAAGATGGCGAGCACTCCCTCGTTTATGGCTTCTTTTACAAGTCTTATGTCATGCTCTATTATGATAAATTTTATATTTCTTTGTTGGAGTTTTTTTGATACTATTTTTCCAAGTCTGCCGTATCCGCACACCACTACATGGTTGGATAAATTGGATGAATCAATCAAACCGGTTTCTTCTAGGCCACTCTCTTTTAAAATCATATCAGCCAAATATCTGATGTGATTGATTATAAAAGGGGATATTATCATTGAAGCAACTACTGATATGATGAGAATTTGTGTATAAGTTTGGCCTATCAAAGATGAGTTGTGTGCAAGCTCAAATAAAACTATGGCAAACTCACCTATCTGCGAGAGTGTCAAGGCCGTTTTAAACGCCGTACGCTTTTGGGTAAAAAAATTGAGAGTAAAAAATAAAATGGCAAATTTTAAAAACATTATCAAAACGGTGATGCCAAGTATGATAAAAAAGTAGTTTATAAGTGTGGCGATATTTATCTGCATTCCTACCGTGATAAAAAATACCCCAAGCAAGATATCTCTAAAAGGTATCATGTCGGCTTCTATCTGATACTTGAACTTTGTTTCTGATATCATAATACCCGCCAAAAATGCTCCCAAGGAGTAAGAAAAACCGTAATAATGTGCCACGAGAGAGCTTCCCACGACTATAAAAAGAAGAGTTGCAATGAAAATTTCATAAGTTTTTAGTGATGTTATGTAGCTTAAAACATAATTTAAAAGATATTTCCCCGCAAGGTAAATTGTGATAACCACTATAAAAGCGCCATAGGCCGTCTTCCACAAGAGTG
>CAZMKH010000130.1:0-4192 GCA_964566455.1 uncultured Campylobacteraceae bacterium
GTATCGTTTATAGTCTTAAAATGGTCTATATCTACAAAGCATACCGAATAATCTATCTTGTATCTTTTATAAGCCTCTTCTACTTTTTTAAGCTCCTCATCTAGCGCTCTTCTCGAAGCCAATTTTGTTAAAAAGTCTTCCTTGCTCTCCATTTTGGCAACCTGTAAGGCATGTTCAAGTTTTTCATTTCTTAGTTTTAGTTTTTTTATCATTTCCTGGTTTTGTACCATTTTTTCATTTAGCGTTCTTGTTTCAAGCTCCAAAGAGTCAGCTATCTTGATAAGTTTTGCCTGAACAACTTCAAAAGTATCAGCCTTAAAATCTATATCCTTTAGCTCGTCTCTGACTTTTACAACGTTTTTATTGCTTGTACTACTTGTATCTATCAGTGAAAGAAGTCTTTTTTCTATCTCTATGAGGATTTTGTCAACTTCACTAAATTTCTTTTTTAACTCACTCTTATCAAGCTCTATTCTCTTTTTTATCATCTTTTTGATATCATCCTGGATAGAATCTGTTGCCAAAATTTCAGGTGAATTTCTAAGTTCGTAACTTATAGTGGCCAGTTCGTCATCGACATTGGATGCGATAGAGGGAGCAAGTGTAGCTATAACCAAAGGGGCGAGTTTTTTGTATATCTCTTTGTCATTGTTGCTGCTTAGACATTTGATGATACTGTTTACAAATTTTTCCAAGTCACTCTTGTCTGCCGTACAAAAACCGTCAACTTTGTTTAAAAATGAATCATCATAACTTGTTAAAAAATCAAACCATTTATCTTTTAGTCTGTTTATCTCTTTTATATCATTTTTTGTTTTTAGTTTTTCTATCGAATAATCAGCCAAATCTTTGGCTTTTTTATTATGCAGCACAGATATAGCTTGCAATACTCTTTTAGTCAGAAGATATAGAGCATCCAAAACTTCACTGCTGTCTGATTTTAGACTTCTTTGCAATCTCGAGGATAAAAACATAAAAAGTTCGTCCAGATTTTTTACTTTAAAGCTTTTAATTTCCTGTTTTAAAGCCTTGTCAAGTTTTTCTATATACTTTTCGAGTTGCATGCAATCTTCCAGTATAAAGCCTTTTTCTTTGGCTACTTTACAAAATATTTCATGATAGTTCGAGGGAGTAAAAGTTACCTTTTGTTCCTGCATCTTTTTGATACTTTCTTTAATGATGTCATTTATTTTGGTTGCCATTTTACTTCCTTGTTACTCCAGGTAGTTGCTACCCGTAAAACTATCTGAAGTCTTGTTTGATTTTAAGCCTTTGACAGATATTTTTGAAATAAACTCTGAAATTGCCTTGTAAGAAGCAAATTTTATCGCTTCAAATCTTTTTGCATCAGAAATTACACTGTTTGCTTCTATTGGAAAGTCATAAGTACCGCTTACATCAAAACTATCTTTCTTTCCGGTTTTATCGATATAGGTTATGTTTAGTAAAACTTTTGTTTTATATGCTACCACATATCCGTCTTGGTCATATGCAATAGGAGTAAAACTTTTACTTTTAAATTTTACATAAAATATTGTATTTGCCAAATCTTTTTTATCTACTATATGAGACCTGAACCTTGATACAATTGCTTCATTTACAGCATCTTTTATTAGAACCGAGTTTTCCGGGTCATTTATATCTATGTACACTTCAGTATAAATTTTATCACCCAAAATTTGCTTTGTATAGTATGAAGAGGGCTTATAACCACATCCGGTTATTACTAAAAGCATTATCGCTATGCCTGTAATCCTCTTCATAATTTTATACACTTTTTAACCTTTTACTACTATATTTACAAGTTTGTTAGGAACATATATCTCTTTGATTATATCTTTGCCTTCTATCCATTTTGCCACATTTTGTTTTGCCGTTTTTAAAATATCCTCTTTGGCAGCATCTTTGGAAACTTCTATATCACCTCTTTTTTTACCGTTAACAGTTACAACAAGAGTGATACTATCCTCTTCAAAAACTTCCTCTTTTATATCAATCTTGGTCAAATTGGAAAGTTTAAAATATTTTTCACTAAGCTCCCAGCATACATGAGGTATAATCGGCTCTAAAATGTTTAACAATATAAAATATGCCTCGCTCCATATATCTTCATTATCCTGAGCGTTTAGAGCATTCATAGCCTCCATGCAAGAAGCTATCAAAGTATTGAAACTGTACTCTTTTTGGTAAGTTTGATATGATTTTTTTAAAGCTTCATACACTTTTTTTCTAGCAAACTTTTCTTCTTTTTTTAATAAACCATGCTCAATAGAGAGCAGTTTATCCATCGGTTTAACTTTTTCACTTCTGTCATACAATCTTTTTATAAATCTAAAAGCACCCTCTACCGCACTGTCGTTCCATTCAAGCTCTTTATGCGGAGGTGCTGCAAAAAGTATAAATAGTCTTGCGGTATCCGCTCCATACTTTTCTATGATATCATCAGGGTCAACAGTATTGCCTTTTGATTTACTCATTTTGGCGCCATCTTTTAGCACCATTCCCTGAGTTAAAAGTCTTGAAAAAGGCTCATTAACTTCAATATATCCCAAATCTCTCAAAGCCTTTGTAAAAAATCTGGCATACAAAAGATGCAAGATCGCATGCTCGATTCCACCGATATACTGATCTACACTCATCCAGTAAGCCACATCCTCTTTATCGATTCCAACTTCACTCCATTTGGAGGGATTGGTCGCATATCGTAAAAAATACCAGCTTGATTGTACAAAAGTATCAAGTGTATCAGTTTCTCTTATCGCTTCGCCTCCGCATTTTGGGCACTTGCAATATTTCCAGGTAGGATGAGATTCCAACGGATTACCCTCACCGGTGATAGTTACATCTTCAGGTAAAGTTATGGGAAGATTCTCTTTTTTCTCAGGAACCAGACCACACTTTGGACAATGTACAAACGGTATAGGAGCTCCCCAGTATCTTTGTCTGCTTACTCCCCAGTCTCTAAGCTTGTAGTTTATCTCTTTTTTTCCAAGGGAGTTTTTTTCAAAATACTCTATGATTTTAACTCTTGCGGTTTTACTGTCAAGCGAACTAAATTCTGCACTGTTTATAAGTATACCCTCATCGGTAAAAGCACCATTTATCTCTACATCTTTTTTTGGTTTGATTACCTGTTTGATAGGCAGATTGTACTTTGTGGCAAATTCATAATCTCTCTCATCATGGGCAGGAACTGCCATAACAGCACCGCCTCCATAACTGATAAGCACAAAGTTTGCAACCCAAACAGGAACTTTTTCACCGGTTAATGGGTGAATGACATCAATACCCAGTGATACACCCTCTTTCTCCTGCATCGAGCGCTCTTTTTCGCTCAAATTTTGCATCTTTTTAATGATATTTATCTTTTTTTCATCAAGAAGTTTATGCTCTACAAGGTATTTTACTATCGGATGTTCAGGAGCCAAAGCGGAGTAACTTACACCATATATGGTATCGGGTCTTGTTGTAAATACTTCATACCCTTCAAAACAATTGCCTAACTTTTCTTTTGATTCGTCACTTAGTTTAAATTCAAAGCTCAAACCTTCACTTCTTCCTATCCAGTTTTCCTGCATTTTAAGAACCTGGTTTGGCCAGTTGCCCTCAAGAGTTCCAAGGTCATCCAAAAGTTCCTGAGCATATTTGGTGATAGCTATATAGTATCCGGGCATCTCTTTTTGGATAACTTCATTACCACATCTCCAGCAACAACCCTCTTCTACCTGCTCATTGGCTAAAACTGTATGACAGCTCTCACACCAGTTTACACTGTTTTCTTTTCTGTACATCAAACCGGACTCATACATCTTTATGATGTATTCTTGTTCAAACTTGGTATATATTTCATCACTTGTGGCAAATTCTCTTTTTTTGCTAAAAGAAAGACCCAAAGAGTTAAGCTCATTTCTCATATATGCTATGTTTTCATAAGTCCACTTTTTTGGATGAAGTTTGTGCTTGATAGCTGCATTTTCCGCAGGCATTCCAAAGCTGTCCCAACCTATGGGATGAAGCACATTAAAGCCCTCTTTTCTTGCATTTCTGGCTATCGCATCACCTATAGAATAGTTCCTGACATGTCCCATATGAATCCGCCCGCTAGGATATGGAAACATACTTAAAATATATCTTTTTTCTTTTGTTTTATCATCTTCAGGCTCAAAGGAGTTATGCTCACTCCAATACTTTT
>CAZMKH010000131.1:0-4167 GCA_964566455.1 uncultured Campylobacteraceae bacterium
ATAAAGTAGGGGATTTTAGAGGAGCTTTTGTAGCTGATATTGTTAACTGACCTTAAAGGTTGTTAAAATCTATATCGACCTCATCGATACTGCTTTTAGGCAATAGTTTTTCGGCATAACGCATATATAGACCGGAGTTATAGAAATATTTGACCAATTCTTTGTCAAGTTCGCCCTCTTTGGCCATTTCATATAGTATTTTCATTGCCAGAGAGAGCGGATTGGCTTTTTTATATGGTCTGTCGCTGGCAGTAAGTGCCTCAAAGATATCCGCAATTGCCAATATTCTTGACTCAAAAGATATCTCATTTTCTTTCAATCCTCTGGGATATCCTTTGCCATTAAGTTTTTCATGGTGATTGCCGGCAATGGATGGTATATCTTTATATTTTTTAGGAAATTTTAACTTATTTAAAATATCCAAAGTTATTTTGGCATGAGAATTTATTATTTGCCTCTCTTTTTCACTTAATGTACCCCTTTGGATACTAAGGAAACTTGCTTCATCTTTTGTCAAAACAGTATATTTGTTGCCGTTTAAATTATAAATTTTATCTGAAAGCTTTTCAAAAAGTCTGATATTTTCATCATTTACAAATGTCAATCCTTCATTGCTTAAAACTATTTTTTCAAAATAATCATCTAATTTTTGCTGCTCTTTTTTAGCTTCATCCTGAGATATGCCTCCATTCAAAGCCGCAAGAGAAAGCTCTTTTTTAATAAGCTCAATTCTTGCTCTTATAAATTCAATCCCATCATATACGCCTTCTAGCTTTTTGGACTTGTCTATAATATATTCAGGAATTGAAAGCTTTCCTATATCATGAACAAGTGCAGAAAGTTTTATCTGTTTCAAATTATCTTTATCATAACTTATATCCTTAAAAACAGTACTGTCTTCATTTATAGCATTTGCCATCATCATACTTATCTCAACCATTCTTTTTATGTGACCTGCTGTATGTTTTGACTTTTTGCCTATAGCATATATGATGCTTTTCAAAAATGACTCTACAAGCTTTTCCAAATCTCTTATAAGCATACTGTTTGACAGTGCAACAGCTGCCTGAGAAGAGAGTGCAATTGCAATCTCCTCATCTTCTTTGTCAAATGTTTTTATACCGTTGTAAAACCTGTCGGTTTTGTTTATCAGTTGCAATACCCCTATAATTTTATCTTCATAATCTTTCAAAGGTACCACAAGCATAGACTGCGACTTGTAGCCAGTACTTTTATCAAACTGTTTTGTTCCTTCAAAGTCAAAGTTATTCTCGCTGTAAATATCTGGTATATTGATAATTTTACCTTCCAATGCACATTTTACCGCCACCATTTTATCATTTGGCTTATTGTGCTCATACAAAGGAAGCGGTGACCACTCTACCTTTTTAGAGGTGCCTCCCATTTTTATACCCAAAGAGTCTGTTTGGACTACAGTAAATTTTAGCTTTTTATTTTCCAGTAGATATAAGGTTCCGCCGTCAGCATCCGTAATGCTTCTTGCAACTTCAACAATCATTTCAAGTAGCTTATCGAGGTCATTTTCTGCCGATAATGCTATGCCTATTCTTTTAAGTTTGTTTATTTTCGAATTTTCATCTTTATTAAAATTGTATAGCCTTCCATCTTCATAAGAGACGATATCACCACTTTTGATGATATTTTTTTCAAGACCCATTTGACTTAACTCTTTTACAATATCATCTTTATACATTGGTTTTAAATGATTTATATAAACTTTTACATCGTCTCTTTTTAGTCTTTTTAACTCCTGTTTTAAAACTGCAGGGGTTAAGTGTTTACTCTCTTTGGCGACATACTGCAATGCATTGGGAAACGATACATCTATCATTACGGCTTTAATATTTTTATCTGCATTTACGATATCCCAAAGAGCAGGATTGGTATATGTATCGGCTGAAAATAACAATGAGCCCTTTTGTGACTCTATAATATACCCACAGCAAGGGACTGTATGATTGGATGGAAACGGTATCAGGCTTATATCATTTGATATTTGATATTTATTACCAAACCAGATGGAAACAAACTCTAAAGAGGGTATATTTGTGCCGGGCAAATTTATTTGACTAAAGTCAGGCCAAATTTCCCAGTTGAAAATATTTTTTTTAAGGGCTTTTACAGTCTCTTGCAGTGCATATATTTTAAGTGGATTGTTTCTAAATGAGAATGTATTGTCTATAAGATATGCGGCATCAACGATATGGTCCAAATGAGAATGGGATAAAAAGATAGAGTCAATCTTTTTTGCATCTTCTCCCAGTGTCTGCATGATATTTCCGGCATCTATGAGAGTATGACTGTCAACCTGCAAGCATGTGGTGTATTCATTTTTACCTACACTTCCGCTAGCCCCCAATATCTTGATGCCCGGCATTTTTTACATCCTACTTATAGCCACAGATATTAAGCCTATAAGGCCACCAAAAACTCCGCCCCAAAAAACAAGCCAACTCAGATACTCTTTTATCATATTTTTTACGATATCTTTGACCATAGCAGGTGTTAACTGTTCAAGTCTTGTATCTACAATCTTTTCAATCTTTTCTATCAAGTCACTGCTTACAGAGGAGTGGGTCAAACTGTTTTGTAACATTTTATTAAAGGTATCGGAATTTACTATGGAAAGTATTGAAGATTTTAACTTGACTATAAAAATATCTTTAAGAGGTTCCAAAGCTTTTTCACCTCCAAACATTGAGAGCATCCCACCAAAACTTGACTCCATTACACTCTGCTTTAAAGCTTCATACGCGGGTGTAAAATCTGTCTTTTCTATAATAGGGGATAAATTTATCTTGGTTTCCTCCTGGGCAAAAAATGCATCCAGTTGCTCTTTTGTAAAAAACTCATTCATTATCAGGTTTTTAATGGAGTCTTTAAATGTTTCAAATTTTAAAGCTATGATACCCGAGCCATACAAAAAAGGTACTTTTTCAAAAAGCATATGAATTGCCAACTGATTGGTAACGGCTCCTGAAAATGCAAACAGACCGGCATAGTAAAGATATGCTTTTATATCATTTGGTGCATAATATGAAACTGCTACCAATAAGAGTGAAGCAACATTTATAAAAAAAACTTTACTAAATTTCATTTATAAATCATCCTCCGTTACTATGGTTTGATTTTCATCACACTCTTTTATAAGTTCAAAACATTTTCGTATCATTTCTTCCATATTTTCATATTTTTCCTTACTTACAACAGCGCTTTGAAAAATATTGTTTAAATGGTAAAGATTGTATTTGGATATTAGATTTTTCTCAAGGTTAAGTACTGCCTGAAATGCTTTTTTGACGTCTGCACCCAAAAAAATAAAAAAGTGATATCTCTTATCAATCTTTAAATATTTATCTGAATATCTTACTGCAGATTCAAAATCGATATCATATCCCAACAGTTCATCTTTTAGTCTTATCAGTGCTATACTAAAGCCTGTTTTATATCTATCATAGATATATTCATAATATTTAAAAAGCTTTCTATGCTTTTTGTAAAACTCTCCGCTTTGCATATCTTTTCCTTTTTAAAAAAGAGTTGATTACCAAAAAGATTATCACTATCTGCAGTGCCAAGGCGATTATATACAAGTCATAAACTTGCAGCTGTTTTTGCATTATACCAAAATATTCCAAAGTTTTATAAAATATATACGACATAACCAACCCAACAAGGTATCCTTTTTGTTTGGCAACATCGGCAAAGGAGAGAAGTATGGTTTTTTTGAGAGCTATTGTTTCCATTCTGACAAGATAACTTCCAAATACAAATGTTATCTGATACCCTATATAAACTATCAAAGCGGTCATATAAGAGTAATTTAAAACCAAAAATGAGATAACAAAAGCTAACACTGTTAGCTCAACAAACAATGTTATAAAAAAGAAGGATTTTATATTCATAATGTTTTCATAAAATTTTGCAACTATAAGCATACCGACTGCCAGAGCAATTCCTCCAAGCGAGTAGATAGATGGTTGCAAGGGAGTATAAAGCACAAATATACTCCCTACAGTCAGTCCCAAAAAAAGTGAATTAAAAAATTTATACCAAAGATAATATCTGTAATTTATCAAAATTTTGCACTCACTCCCACCAAAAATGTTCTCTCATAATTTGTCGGATAAACACCCAGATTTGTTC
>CAZMKH010000132.1:0-4145 GCA_964566455.1 uncultured Campylobacteraceae bacterium
ATCTCTATAAGAAGAGCAAAAGCCAATATCGAACTTGCAAATAAAAAGATAGACAGTGCCATCGTTAAAAGTGAAGATATAGACAAACTGCAAAAAGTTAAAAATTATATTGAGTTGCTTGGAAAAGTAAAAGAGGTTAGTTTTAGTAAAACATCTATAGAGAATGCGGTAAGTGATGTAAGTGATAATCTTGAAGTTTTTATACCTCTTGAGGGGGTTGACTTGGCTCCAATCATATCAAGGCTACAAAATCAAAAAGCAAAACTTGAAAAAGAGATAGCTAAACTTAGCGGAATGCTGAACAATGAAAGATTTGTCAAAAATGCACCAAAAGAGGTAGTCGAGCAAAATCAGGATGCACTGGACAAAGCAAAAGAAAATTTGCAAAAAGTTGAAGAGAGATTAGAAAGTTTTTAAAAAGTTTTTAAAAAGTTGATTTTTTTGATATAATAATTTTTCTAAAAAGTTATAAGGGTTGGTTTTGAAGTTTATTTTATCTATATTATGCTGTATCACTTTTGTAATGGCATCATCAAATGTACAGGATGACATTGCTGACAGTTTTGACAGTGAATACACACAACAAACAAAGCAGGATTTTGACCCGCTAAGCGGATACAATAAAATGATGACAAATATTAACGATAAATTTTATACCCATATCCTTTTCCCCGTGGCAAAAGGGTATAAAAAAATTGTTCCTAAACCTGCAAGAGAGTCAGTATCTAACTTTTTTCACAATCTTTTCTTTCCGGTAAGATTTGTAAACAATCTTTTACAGTTTAAATTTAAAAACTCTTTTGAAGAGGTTGAAAGGTTTGTTATAAATTCCACTGTGGGAGTTGCCGGACTCTTTGATGTGGCAGCCAATAAAATGAAAATATATCCTCACAATGAGGACTTGGGTCAAACACTTGGATACTACGGTCTTGGCGGAGGTTTTCATATAGTATTGCCTTTGCTCGGTCCTTCAAATCTAAGAGATACGGTAGGACTTGTAGGAGATATGTATCTTGACCCGAAGATATATGTTGATGACAGAGGATACAACTTGACAGATAATGACACTGAGTCTTTTGCGGTAAGCAGCTTTAATGTCATAAACAGAGCTTCGTTTGACTATAAAAAGTATGAAGCAATTAAAAAAGGTAATGTAGTCTTATATCCTGTTTTAAAAGACCTGTATGAAAAACACAGAGATAAACTTATAAGAGAGTAGAGATATGAAATATATAAAAAAGATTTTTATTTTGGTTATGCTTATTTGTTCGACTTCACTTTTTGCCATGCAAAGCGATGATGTCAAAAGTGAAATGGACAGCAAAATTCATCAGGCGCTAAATATCTTAAAAAATAAACAGGAAACTACAGAGCAAAAAGCTCAAAAGATTTTTAAAATGTTTGATGAAATGTTTGATTATAAACTTATGGCAAGACTGTCACTCGGTAAAAGAACATGGATGAATATTTCTGATGAGCAGAGAAAAAAGTATGTGGATGATTTTATAAAGCTTTTAAAAGAGTCGTTTATAGAAAAATTAAAACTCTACAATGACCAAAAGATTAAAATTGAAGACTTTTTAAAAACCAGAAGCTCAAGAGCTATATTAAAAACATCAATAATAGATAAAAAAGACAAGACTGAAGTTGACTATAAATTTTACCGTTCAAAAAAAAGAGGGTGGATTATCTATGATGTTATAGTTGCCGGGGTCAGCATTATACAAAGCTACAGAAAACAGTTTGCAGACCTTTTACAAAACGGAAGTTTTGAAGATTTTTTAAAAGATATGAAAAAAGCAAACAAAACTAATGCTTGAGAGTTTTTTTAAAAACTTTATACTGAAGTATCCAAAAACGATACTTCTTCTTCTAACTCCTCTTTTTTTATATTTTGGATATATTTCCACCCATTTAAAGATAGATACGAGTTCAAAAAGCCTTTTAATGGATAATGACCCGGACCTTGCATTTTTACATAAAATAGATAAAGATTTTTACAATCCCGATATATTGGTCGTAACTTTTACTCCAAACAAGCCTCTCTTTTCAAAAGATACTCTTGGTACTATTGAAAAGCTCAGCAATAAACTTAAAAAACTACCCAATGTCGCTTCTATAACATCGATACTGAATGTTCCTCTTTTACAAAACAGGGATTTGCCCATATCAGACCTTTTGGATAAGGTTCCTACATTAAAAGATAAAGATGTAAATCTTACTTTGGCCAAAAAAGAGTTTTTGACAAGCCCTTTGTATAAAAATAATTTGGTCAGCAGTGACTTTAAAACTACCGCTATAGTGCTAAATCTAAAAACAGATAAAACTGCTTCACTTTTACCAAGACATATATTTTTACAAAAGATTAGAGACAACCTTGCTCTTTTTGGCAACAAAGGCAAACTCTTCCTTGGCGGAGTGGATATGATAAGTGATGATATGATAGGTTTTGTCAAAAATGATATATTTGTTTACGGCATTTCACTGACTCTTATACTTATAGTCATACTGTGGATCATTTTTAAAGAACCTGTATGGGTCGTAATGCCTCTGCTTATATCCATACTTTCCATTATCACTACATCGGCTCTGATAGTATTGTTTGGATGGAATGTAACCATAGTTTCATCCAATTATGTCTCACTCCAACTTATCATAACTCTTTCAATCATACTTCATTTGATAGTAAGATACAGAGAATTGGCTCTGCTTGAGCCTAAATTTGATCAGGAAAAACTTATCCTTACAACCATAACATCCAAAGCAAAACCCTCCTTTTATGCTATCGCTACTACAGTGGTAGGTTTTGCTTCACTTATCTTTTCCGGAATAAAGCCTGTACTTTATCTTGGACTTATGATGAGTCTGGGTATATCAGTTTCACTGGTGATATCTTTTGTACTTTTTAGTGCTATTATGATGCTATTTTCAAAAAAAGTACCCAAAATCAAAAAAAAGAGTAATAAAAACTTCTCTTTTATGCACCATATCATAACTACAGTAGAAAGAAGACAGACTCTTGTTATAAGCAGTGTTATCTTGCTTTTAGTATTCAGTATTACAGCACTGCCTAAACTGCTTGTTGAAAATAGTTTTATAAATTATTTCAAATCAACTACAGAAATTTACAAAAGCTTAAAAACGATAGATCAAAAACTTGGCGGTACTACCCCTTTGGATGTAGTTGTAACTTTCAAAAAAGAAAAAGATACCAAATTATCTACTAAAAAGCAAAACAACAGCTTGGCTGATGACAGTTTTGATGATTTTGAAAGTGAATATACCAAAGATGCCAATGCCCCGGAGTACTGGTTTACTCCTTCAAAACTATCCACTATAGAAAAAGTACATGATTATCTTGATAAAAACAGATACATTGGAAGCGTCCAATCTCTAGCAACTCTACTAAAAATAGGAAGAATTTTAAAAAAAGGAAAAAATTTTGACAGTTTTGATATGGCTCTGGTTTATAAAAAACTGCCTGAAAAATTTAAAAAAATTCTTCTTTTGCCATATGTCAATATAAAGGAAAATGAACTTAGAGTTACCACAAGGATAATCGACTCGGATAAAACTTTAAGAAGAAACAAACTTATTCACAAAATAAACAGGGATTTGAAAAAGATAGTAGCTCCTAAAACAGCCTCTTTTAAACTTGGCAATTTAATGATACTTTATAATAATGTCCTCCAATCGCTTTACCATTCACAAATACTAACACTTGGCATTACTCTTGCAGCATTGTTTGTTATGTTTTTAGCACTATTTAAATCTGTAAAAATAGCTCTGATTGCACTATTGAGCAATGTTATACCTATCGGAGTGGTGTTCGGCATCATGGGTTGGGGTGCAATTCCTCTTGACATGATGACCATCACTATAGCTTCTATTAGCATGGGTATAGGAGTGGACGATACCATACACTATATACACAGATTTGAAGAGGAGTTTAAAAAGGACAAAAATTATATCAAAGCAATGCGCAGGTCTCATGAAAGTATAGGATATGCAATGTATTATACATCGTTGGCTATTATCTTAGGATTCAGTATCTTGGTTACATCCAATTTTATTCCAACTATCTACTTTGGTCTCTTGACAGTTGTTGTCATGTTTATCGCTCTTCTTTGCGCATTATTACTTTT
>CAZMKH010000133.1:0-4131 GCA_964566455.1 uncultured Campylobacteraceae bacterium
CAACTGAGCTACGCCAGCACCTCTTAAAAATGAGGTGAAATTATACTTTAAATTTCAAATAATGTCAATACAAATCATGCAATATTGGAAAATATTTTGATATAATTGTGTAAAAATGGTAATTAACGGAGTAATTAATGAAAATTCTTTTTTCACCGAGTGAATCAAAGTCTTTGGAAAATTCCTGTGGCAGTATAAAACTTGATACTTTTTTGTTTAGCAGTTTGGCAGATAAAAGAGAGTATGCTCTAAAACAATATCAAAATTTTATTGATAGTGCAACACAGGATAAATTGAAAAAACTTTTTGGGATAAAAAATGAAAATATTTTAAAAACCCTAAAACATATAAATATTTTTAAAGATAATACTCAAAAAGCAATACTAAGATATAACGGTGTAGGATATGAGTATATTGATTATGGCAGTTTGTCTCCAAATGAACAAAAATTTTTAGATAACAATATGATAATATTCTCCAACCTTTTTGGACCCATTTTGGCAAAAGAGTGCATACCATACTATAAACTCAAACAGGGAGAGAAAATTGAAAGTTTTTCATTTGAAAG
Source organism: uncultured Campylobacteraceae bacterium (assembly GCA_964566455.1). Lineage (GTDB taxonomy): Bacteria > Campylobacterota > Campylobacteria > Campylobacterales > JALSKU01 > JALSKU01. The sequence goes on from CAZMKH010000133.1 coordinate 569, forward strand.
CTTTTATAAAAAAGAGTTTTCATACTCTTTGGATAAGTATCTTGAAGATGAGCTTGTTATAGACCTAAGAGCAGCTTTTTATGACAAATTTTATTTGCCTAGCACAAGATACTATACTTTTAAATTTTTAAAAAACGGTAAAGTCGTAAGCCATTGGGCAAAAGCATACCGTGGCAAAATGGCAAGAGAGTTGGCTGTATATAAACCAAAAGATGAAAAAGAGTTGATGGACATAGAGTTTGAAAATCTTAAAATAAAAGAGATAAAAGAGATAAAAAATAAAAAAGAGTTAACTTTTGAAATTGAATAACATTTTTGAAAATATTTTGTCAAATTGTGATGAAGAGATATTTGAAATTTTACTACAAAATGATAATATAAGAATAGAAAGAATTGTCTCTTACGGTCAAACTTCACCTGTCGGTTTTTGGTACGACCAGGATGAAAATGAGTTTGTTTTACTGCTAGAGGGTGAAGCAAAAATCGAGTTTGAAAATAAAGATGTTACTTTAAATAAGGGAGATTATCTTTTGATACCAAAACATAAAAAGCATAGAGTTAGCTATACTCTGCCAAACAGACCTACTATTTGGCTGGCAATATTTTTTACAGGAGAAAAAAATGGATAAAAGTTTTAAAGAAGCGATGGATTTCAGACATGCATGTAAACTGTTTGATGAAACAAAAAAGATAAATGAGGAGGATATGCTCTTCATCCTTGAAGCGGGCAGAAACTCTCCTTCATCATTTGGTCAGGAGGGGTGGAAGTTTTTGGTTATCACAAATGATGAGCTTAAAAAGAAGATAAGACTACACTGCTGGAATCAACCTCAGATAACAACCTGCTCTCATCTTGTTATCATCCTTGCAGCCATAGAAAATTTAAAACCTCAAAGCGGCATACCTGCTAAAAGATTTCAAAGAAGAGATTTACCTGAAGAAAAGATAAAAATGTATATAGAAGTTTACAAAAATCATTTGGAAAAAACAGGTATCTTAAAAAATGATGAGACACTTTATGCCTGGAGTTCAAAACAGTGCTATATAGCTGCTGCCAATATGATGACAGCCGCCGCTGTAAAAGGTATAGACTCCTGCCCGATAGAAGGAATGGACAAAAAAGAGGTAGAAAAAGTTTTAAATCTCAACACAAAAGAGTTTCAGGTGGCACTTGTTTTGCCTTTTGGCTACCGGGTCAATCCTCAGCCAAAAAGAATAAGACTCAAACCGGATGAAGTTTATGAGTTTATTAAGTAGTATTAGAGTATAATATCTGCATATTTTATCTACAAGGATTATTCAAATGAGAGGATACAAAGTCTTTTCGGGTACCGCTAACGAAGAGTTTGCAAAAAAAGTTGCCAAGCATTTGACTCTGCCGCTTTCAGATGCTACCATCAGAAGATTTAGTGATGGAGAGATAGGTGTGCAGATAAGTGAGAGCGTAAGAGGTAAAGATGTATTTATTGTTCAGCCCACATGTGCACCTGCAAATGATACACTTATGGAGATACTTATCATGACTGACGCTCTTAGAAGAAGTTCAGCCAACTCTATAACTGCCATTATGCCTTACTTTGGATATGCCAGACAAGACAGGAAAGCAGCTCCCAGGGTTCCCATAACCGCCAAACTCGTTGCCAATCTTTTGCAAACTGCAGGAATTGACAGAGTAGTTACCATAGACTTGCATGCGGGTCAAATCCAAGGATTTTTTGACATACCTGTTGACAATCTATATGGTAATATTATATTTTTAGACTATGTAAAGAGAAAAAATCTTAAAAATCCCGTTATCGCAAGCCCTGATATAGGCGGAGTGGCAAGAGCCAGAGCATTTGCCAAAAAATTAAATGTGGATATGGTTATAGTTGACAAAAGAAGAGAAAAAGCAAATGAGTGCGAAGTTATGAATATTATAGGTGATGTAGAAGGAAAAGATGTCATACTAGTTGATGATATGATAGATACTGCGGGCACCATTACAAAAGCTGCGACAGTTTTAAAAGGAAAAGGTGCTACCAGTGTTATGGCATGCTGTACTCATGCGGTACTCAGCGGTCCTGCTTATGAAAGACTCGATCTAAGCGATCTCGATGAACTTATAGTCTCGGATACCATACCTCTAACCGCTCAAAGTGACAAGATAACAGTCTTGAGCGTTGCTCCATTGTTTGCGGAAGTTATAAGAAGAGTATATCACAACGAAAGTGTAAACGGGTTGTTTGTTTAATGCAACAAAATATAAGAAATTTTTCCATTATAGCCCATATAGACCACGGTAAAAGCACACTTGCGGACAGGCTTATAAGTGAATGTGGAGCTATCAGTGACAGAGAGATGAGTTCGCAGGTAATGGATACTATGGATATAGAAAAGGAAAGAGGTATCACCATAAAAGCCCAGTCAGTCAGACTGAATTATGAAGAAAACGGGAAAAAATATATCCTAAATCTTATAGATACTCCCGGTCATGTTGATTTTTCTTATGAGGTAAGCCGCTCTTTAGGATCATGCGAGGGGGCTTTACTGGTAGTAGATGCGAGCCAGGGAGTGGAAGCTCAAACCATAGCAAATGTTTATGTGGCGCTTGAACACGACCTTGAAATCATACCTGTTATCAATAAAATTGACTTGCCTGCGGCAGACCCCCAAAAAGTAAAAGAGGAGATAGAGCACACCATAGGACTTGACTGCTCTAACGCTTTGGAAGTCAGTGCAAAAAGCGGCATAGGCATAAAAGAGTTGCTTCATACCATAGTAGAAAAAGTTCCGCCTCCAAAGGGTGATGAAAAAGCTCCTTTAAAAGCTTTGATATATGACAGTTGGTTTGACAATTACCTTGGCGCTTTGGCTCTTGTTAGAGTATTTGACGGAGAGATAAAAAAGGGCGAAGAGGTGCTTGTTATGAGTACCGGAAAAAAACATGAAGTTTTGGGACTTAAATACCCTCACCCTCTAAAGCAGATAGACACAAAAAGTATAAAAACAGGCGAAATAGGCATAGTCATACTCGGCCTTAAAAATGTAGGTGATGTAAAAGTCGGTGATACCATAACAGATGCCAAACACCCTACCGCTAAAGCGATACAAGGTTTTCAAGAGGCTAAAGCTTTTGTATTTGCGGGAATTTATCCGATAGAGACAGACAAGTTTGAAGACCTTAGAGATGCACTTGACAAACTACAGCTAAATGACTCCAGTATCTCTTATGAGCCTGAAACTTCTGCGGCTTTAGGATTTGGTTTCAGGGTTGGATTTTTGGGTCTTTTACATATGGAAGTAGTAAAAGAGAGGCTTGAAAGAGAGTTTGGCATAGACCTTATAGCAACTGCTCCTACAGTTATATACAGAGTTGAAAAAACTGACGGTACTACCATAGAGATACAAAACCCAAGTGAACTGCCTCCGGTAAATGAGATAGAAAAGATTTATGAGCCGTATGTAAAAGCCACCATAGTTACGCCCAATGAATTTTTAGGAAATATCATAACTCTTTTGAACAACAAAAGAGGAATCCAAAAAAATATGGATTATATCACAACCGATAGAGTTCTTTTGGA
>CAZMKH010000134.1:0-4106 GCA_964566455.1 uncultured Campylobacteraceae bacterium
CTATTACCTCTACTAATTTTAGCAACTGTTTTAATGTTAAATACTTTTTTTATCCTAAGTGATAATGCAAAAAGTATATATAACAAAACTATATCTTCCATTGATTACAAAATTGATGAGTTTTATAATTCTACGATAACCAAAATAAAAACTTTTCAAAAAAATTACCATAACGGCTCTATTAATATAGATGAATTTCTGGCTTTTGATAAAGATATAGACAATATTATCATCCTAAGCAAAAATGGAAAGGTTTTAAAAATTGCATCAAAATACAAAAAAAGAGGTATATCAAATATAAAATCATTACAAAAAAGTATATATAAAAATTTTATAAAAACTGGGAAAAATTATTTTGAACAAGTTAAATTTTATGATAAAGACAACTATGCTGTTATATCATATGTCTTTGGATTTAAAGATAAAATCTTTATATTTGATATCAATACTTTGAATATAAAACACTTCATAGACCATTTAACAAAGGATATTTCATATATCAAAGTTGTTATAGCAGATAAAAATGGAGACTATATACTAAATACCTGTCAATCCCTATCCACAAACAAATCTTTTTTTGAAACGATAGTTTACAAAAAAGGTATAAAAAACCGACACGAACTTGAATATGTTGAATATTACAATAAAAAAAGAGAGCATGATGATATTGTAACATACAAAATCAATAAAAAAACCGGATGGTATATAGTCACTATAGACACTGTCGATCATGTTGATGATATTGTATATACCATTGCCTGGCTAATCATTTTTATCATTATCGTAGCTTTTTTGGTTTTTATAGGATTAAATAAATTTACAACATCCATAGCAAAACCTCTTGAAGCGTTAACCCTTAAAATGAAAGAATTTTCAACCCACCAAGATGCCAAAGTAATTGATATAAAAAGTAAATATACTATTTTTAATGACATGGTAGAAAGTTTTAATACAATGCAGAAAAGAATTTTGCAAAAACAAAATGAACTAGAAAAATTAAATGCAACTTTAGAAAAAAGAGTTGACGAAGAAGTCAAAAAAAATGAAAAAGCTCAATTAAAACTAATGCAGCAGGCAAGATTGGTGCAAATGGGTGAAATGATAGCCATGATAGCTCATCAATGGCGACAGCCTTTAACAGCTATAAATTCAACTGCCCTAAAGATAAACCTACAGGCAAAACTTAAAAAACTTGATATGCAGCTAGCCCAGGATTTGTCTTCAAAAATTTCTCAATATTCACAACATTTAAGTAAAACTATTGATGATTTTCGTAACTTTTTTAAACCAAACAAAGAAAAAACTATGGTTGACTTTGAAGAGATATTATCTGATGTTTTGAGCATCATGGATACTTCTCTCAAAAATAGCAATATTGAAGTAATAAAAGAGCTAAATTGTGATAATAAATTTTTAAGCTACTCTAATGAAATAAAACAGGTTGTTTTAAATATTATAAAAAATGCGGAGGAAGCACTTGAAGAAAATAGCATAAAATATCCTAAAATATACATTAAAAGTTATAAAAAAGATGATAAATGTGTACTTGAGATAATAGACAATGCAGGCGGAATTCCAACAAATATAATAGATAAAATTTTTGACCCCTACTTTTCAACAAAAAATGAAAAAAATGGAACAGGGCTTGGTCTGTACATGAGCAGAATTATTATCGAAGAGCATTGCAATGGTATATTGTCTGTTGAAAATAATAAAAATGGGGCACTTTTTAAAATAGAGCTTTAATTTATTTTCCCTGTATCATCACTTCCAAAAATGCACTGATGTGGGCCATTATGTACGAGAGAATTTTTTCATCATCCTTGGTGAACTTTCCTATGCCGTCAAGTTTGTTTATCAGTTGCATTACCCCAAGAACTCTATCGCCAAAACCAAGTATCGGAACAGTTAAAACAGCTTTTGTTTCATATCCACTTCCTTTGTCAATTGATTCATTAAAATAGGGGCTGTTTTTTACATCATTTACTATGATGGTTTTTTTGGTCTTGTAAACTTCTCCTGCTATTCCGACATCATCTGGTATCTCTATATAACTGATGCCGTCAATATAAACCGACCAGAGACTTTTTGCAGTGTTGTCATGCAGATATATGGTACACCTGTCAACTTTGAGTATCTCTTTTATGGATTTTGAAATGAGTTTTATTTTTTTATTAAAATCATTTTCCAAAACCAGCTTTTTGTTTAACTCTAGTATCTTGTTCAGTTTTTCTTCATTAATTGTTTTATCCATGATATCACATCTTTATCCAATTGTTGTATTATCTCATTGTAGGCATCAACTGCACCTTTTGCATCTTTGCTTTTACATTTTTGAGTATATTCAAACTCTTTTGAGCCTATTAGTTTCCTGCTCTTTTTATCTACAAGATAAAATCGTACTTTTAAAGTAACCTCTGCATCGTTTTTAACAGTTTGCAAAGCCTGCAAAATCTCACCTTCAAGTATCAAGTCTGGTTTGATTTTGGAGTGCCCTTGGAAAACGGTTTTGAAAATATGGCTTTGATAGATACTCTCAGCTATATTTTTCTCCACCAAAAGTGAAAAATCCCCATTCCAATACGAGTAAGCATATGAGTTCATTTCAAAGTCAGGCTTTTGATACCAAATTTCATTACTTTTTAAAAATTTCAATGACTTGAAGTGGTCAATTTTCAAAATTTTATCGATGCCAAAATCACTCTTTTTAATATTTGAACTGTTTAAAAGTGTATATTTTATCATCGGCTGTTTTATCTCTTTAAAAGAGCATCCGCTAAAAAGAGCCAAACCAAAAATCAAAACTAAATTTGTTATATATCTCATTTTTTCTCTCCCGGTCCTAACATTTTATCTCTACTTTTATAAATGATATCACTCGGACTCTCTTGTATGGATTGTACCAGGTTTTCTATCTTTTGCGATAAATCTTTTATGGCCAGTGATGTTTCATTTAAGATATCCATATTGTTTTCAACAATTTCAGAGATATCAAACTCTCCCCTCTTTGCCTTCTGCTGCAAAGTTTGAAAAAACTCTTCTGTTTTTTTTGAAGCTGCCGCAGCTTTATCACTCATTTGACCTAATTTTTCAAATGACGGCAACAATTTATCTTCAAAAGATACCGTATGAGTATAAAAACCTGCTGTTTTGTCATTGAATTTTTTGACTTCTATGGTTATTTTATCCAAATTTTTTCTGATATCTTCTCTTATAAGAGATATATTTTCCAAGGTTTGAATAAATTTTTTCCTGTTTTTATCCATATATGTAATACTGCTGGAGAGTTTATCAGTTATATTTGAAATATTTTGCATATTTTTATCATTTAAAAGCATATTTATCCTGTCAAGTGCATTTGCCATCTTTTTTGTTATGGATTCACTGTTATCAAATATGGCGGATATAACTGATTTTTCCGATGCGATAACTGCCAAATGATTTTTGCTTGTTTTAAGTAAAAGAGAATTTTTTGAGCCGCCTTTTAACTCTATATATTTTAGTCCGGTGATACCCTGTGAGCCAAGAGTGGCAACCGTATCTTTTTTTATAGGTGTATTTTTTTGTATCTCTAACAACACTTCAACTTCTTCGCTGTTGTTTTTATTGATAGAGATTTGTTTTACTCTTCCTACTTCCACACCTCTTAGTTTGACGGGAGATTCGACACTGAGTCCTGAAACCGACTCCTTAAAGTAAGTCTTGTAATAATCATATTCAACTTGTTTATCCCCATATTTGGCAAGCCAAAACAAAAAAGCTGCCAAGGCTCCGGCTAAAAACAGTACAAATGAACCAAGTATGATATAGCTTAATCTTTTTTCCATCTATTCTCCTTACCCTATAATAGGTCCCAAAAATTCTCTAATGGCATAATGCTCGAATTTCTTTGCCTCTTCCAAGCTACCTTCAAAAAGTATCTTTTTGTCATATATGATGCAGAACCTGTCAAGTACATGCTCGATAGTATGCAAATCATGCGTAACCATTACCACACTAAGTCCCAAAAGTGTAGCAAGTTCTCTTATGAGCCTGTCAAAATTTTCCGCACTGACCGGATCGAGCCCACTTGTAGGCTCATCCAAAAAGAGTATCTTAGGATCCAT
>CAZMKH010000135.1:0-4033 GCA_964566455.1 uncultured Campylobacteraceae bacterium
ACTTGAAGATTTTGAAGTTGATTCCTTTTTTGACGGAAAAAAAGCTTTTGAAGCGATTGGAAGCGGATACAGTTGCTATGTACTTGATATAAATGTGCCAAATATAGATGGAGTGGAAATTCTTAAAAATATAAGAGAATATTTTCCAAATGTGCCTGTTATCATCATAAGTTCAACAATTGAACTTGATATAATAAAAGATGCTTATGAGCTTGGATGTGATGATTATATAAAAAAACCTTTTTTTTTTTTTTTTTTGATTATCAAAATAAAAAAGTTATGTAATATTGATAAAAATATCATTAAAATTGATGAGCTTTTTTCATATAATACAAAAGAGCATTCACTTTATAAAGAAGGGAAAAAAGTAGAGCTTTCAAAAAAAGAGAAACTGCTTTTAGAGCTGTTTATAAACTACAATGGCAAACTAGTAACTTATGAAAGGATAGAGAGCTTTGTATGGGAAGGAGAATTAACCACCATAGACTCCATAAGGGCGTTGGTAAAAAGAGTTAGAAAAAAACTTCCTCCAAATTGTATAAAAACAGAAGTCAATCAAGGATATAGATTTTTTGTCATATAAATGTCATATAAAACTGCTAAAATTGTTGTTGTAACTGACCTTACACACTATATCACACCATCAGTGAGTTTTAAAGTGTATGAGTGCAAGGCGGTTTTGCTTTGGCATAGCAGAAGCTATGTTAAAGTGAAATCAACGAAGCAATCGTGCACTTTAAAACTCACCCAAAGGGCATTATAGAATGTAGTATTCTACTTCGTTAGAAAATTTCCACCATAGCTACGGCTATGCCGAAAACTTTCTGCCTCGTATTATACCACATTCTGTAATGCTGATGATGTGATATAGTGTGTAAGGTCAGTTAATAATTTTAAAAGGAGTTTATATGAAGTTTTTTTCAACTACCCTTAAGACTGCAGCAGTTGCAGCCTTGGCAGTTAGTATGAGTATCAGTGCGGCAAGTGCTAGAGTATATCACTGGAAACTTGCTATGACATGGCCGACAAATTTACCGCCGTTTAGTGATACGGTTTATAAATTTGCTAATGATGTTAAAAAGATGAGTAACGGTCAGCTTATCATAAGAGTTGATTCCAAAAACAAACACAAATCTCCGTTTGGTATCTTTGATATGGTAAGAGCCGGACAGTATGAGATGGGTCATACAGCATCTTACTACTACAAAGGAAAAGATCCAAATACTATGTTTTTTACCACTATTCCATTTGGTATGACCGCACCTGAGCAGTGGGCATGGTTTTACTATGGAAACGGTATGAAGTATATGGAAAAAGTATATAACAAATACAACATAATGGCATTCCCGGGCGGTGCTACAGGAAACCAAATGGGCGGATGGTTCAGAAAGCCTATCAACTCTTTGGCTGATTTGAAAGGTCTTAAGATGAGGATTCCCGGACTTGCCGGAGAAGTTATGGCGAAACTCGGTGTAACAGTTACCAACATAGCTCCAGGTGAACTTTATACTTCACTTGAAAGAGGAAATATTGACGCACTTGAATGGGTTGGACCCGGAATGGATATAAGAATGGGATTTCATGAAATTGCAAAATACTACTATACAGGATGGCATGAGCCTGCAACTTCTTTGACATATTTTGTCAATAAAAGAAAGTGGGATAAACTTCCTGACAATCTAAAAGCTATATTAAAAGATGCCATGAAAGCAAATGCATTTGATATGTATGTTCAAAACTATGACATGAGTGCAAGAGCTTGGAAAAAAATGAAAGAGGAGTATCCTCAAATTAAAGTAAAAACATTCCCTCCAGAGGTTTTAAAAGCTATGAAAAAAGCTACAGATGAAGTTTTGGCAAAATATGCTTCCAAAGATCCTCTATTTAAAGAGATTTTACAAGATCAAAGAAAATATTTGAAAATGGTTAGAGAGTGGACAAAAATGTCTGACTTTTTATACCTAAAAGCAAATATGTATAATCAAGAGTAAACTCTTAATTCTCCCCTTTAAAAAGGGGAGAATACTACTAAAAAATAGGAAAATAAAAAATGGATAAATTAGTAAAAGCAGAGATAATTTTTGATAAGATTATCGATAAAATAGGCAAACTATGTGCATATTTGATGCTTTTGATGATGCTGAATGTATTTTATGATGTAATTATGAGATATATATTCAGAGAAGGCTCAATAGCTATGCAAGAGATGGAGTGGCATATTTTTTCGGTAATCATACTTCTTGGAGTTTCATATACTCTAAAGGAGGATGGGCATGTGAGGGTTGATGTTTTATATGATAAGTGGAGTCCCAAAACTCAAGCTATTATAAATATAGTCGGGGTTGTGCTATTTTTGTGGCCTTTGTCACTGCTTATAGCATGGGGATCTATTGATTTTGTAGTAGAGTCATATCAAATGCATGAAATTAGTGGAGACCCGGGAGGATTGACTCATCGTTGGATATTAAAAGCTCTCATTCCTTTTTCTTTTTTGCTTCTTATCTTTGCGAGCATAGGATTTATTATCAAAAATATCAATGTTTATAGAGGTTACAGCAGGGTCAAAACAAGAGAGGATGAAATAAAAGAAGCTATTGAAGAAGGAGGGATAGAGTAATGATAGGAATTACAATGTTTTTTACCGCCCTTGTAATGCTTCTTATAGGATTTCCTGTTGCTTTTACATTTGGAGCGGTATCGGTATTTTTTGGAATGGCGGCAGGATTTTTGACAATTCTTCCTGACGGTGGAACCATGATGGAAGCCTGGGATGAGGGTATCAATATGTTTGCAATGATGCCTCACCGTATATGGTCTATAATGACCAATACAATTTTGATGGCAATACCGCTTTTTATCTTTATGGGAATTGTACTGCAAAAGAGTAAACTGGCTGAAAGATTACTCGAGTCTATGGGATTTTTATTTGGTGAAGTAAGAGGTGGAGTTGCCATAAGTACTGTTTTGGTTGGAGCACTTTTAGCAGCTAGTACCGGTGTTGTAGGAGCCAGTGTTATTGCCATGGGTGTCATTTCGCTACCTGTTATGCTCAAATACAATTATTCCAAACCATTGGCTTGTGGTACCATTTGTGCTGCAGGAACTTTGGGGCAGATTATTCCTCCTTCAATTGTTTTGATTATTTTGGGAGATGTATTTCAGATACCTGTAGGAGACCTTTTTAGACAAGCTTTTGGTCCCGGATTTTTACTGGTAGCAGCTTATGTGATATATATCCTTGTTATATCATTTATTAAAAAAGATGTAGCACCTCCTATAAAAATTGAGGGAAATACCGGAACAAAAATGCAGCAGATTTGGGGAGCATTAAAAGCGATACTTCCACCGTTAACCCTTATCATAGTGGTACTTGGCTCTATCTTTGCCGGTATCGCAACTCCTACGGAATCTTCAGCAGTAGGCAGTGTGGGTGCAATTTTACTTGCTATGATGTATAAGAAATTTTCTTGGAAGATTTTGGAAGAAGCAGCACTGGAGAGTTCCAAAACAACAGCTATGGTTTTTGGTATACTTATCGGTGCGACAGCATTTTCCATGGTCTTTACCTACACCGGAGGAGATATACTTATAGAAAACTTTATGACTCATCTGCCCGGACAAAAGTGGGGATTTGTCATACTTTCCATGATTATTATATTTATACTCGGATTTTTTATAGACTTTATAGAGATATCATATATCATCGTTCCTATACTTGTCCCTATAGCAGATACCATAGGAATCAATCCTATGTGGTATGCGATACTCATAGCCATGAACCTGCAAAGTTCATTTTTGACTCCGCCGTTTGGTTTTAGCCTCTTTTATTTAAAAGGAGTGGCACCTCCTTCGGTAAAAACGATGGATATATATAGAGGTATAGTTCCGTTTATTATCATACAAATGGCGATACTTGCTATCGTTATAATATATCCGGGATTTTTCGGAATGCATTCATGAGTAAAAAAACAGTCGGATTGTTTATCCCCTGTTATATAGATGAAATTTATCCAAAAGCAGCCTTGGCAACTCT
>CAZMKH010000136.1:0-4002 GCA_964566455.1 uncultured Campylobacteraceae bacterium
ATGCTCCATCTAATGCAGCTTAAAGCTCAAACCCCTAAGACCAAGGAAAGACTCCAAGTCGCAAAAAAAGATAAGGAGGCAAAATAATGTTACATACAATTTCTATAAGCCTGTCTTCGCTTCATCTTAGCACTCTTATGCCTATGATTATTGTTATATTGGGAGGCTTGGGAATACTTTGCATAGACCTCATCAATAAAAACTTATCAAAAAGTCTTTATGTAATGCTCAGTATCTTGGTACTTGTAATTGACCTTGGTGTGGTGTTGGGATACAGTGGTCCAAGCAGAGGAATGTTTGGAATGATACTTTCAGACGGCATAGCAACTTTGGGCCAAATTATAATCCTTGTTGCATCTATGCTTTTTATCCCTCTGGCACTTACTTCAAAAAGATTTCACGAATATTCACATCCGGAATTTTTTGCTCTCTTTTTGTTTATGACAGCAGGTTTTCAATTTATGGTGGCAACAGACAATCTTATGCTTATCTTTATAGGTTTGGAGACTGCCAGCCTTTCACTTTACACCATCATTGCCTTGCACAATTTGGAAAAATCATTTGAAGCAGCCATTAAGTACTTTACAATGGGAGCCTTGGCAGCTGGATTTTTTGTATTTGCAGCGATGCTTTTATACGCAGTAACGGGTAGTGTAGAGCTGCATAATATCGCAAAAGTTGTCGCAACCGGTAGTTTTGCTACACAATTGGGTCTTCTTGGAGCAGTTGCATTTATGTTTGCGGCTCTTGGTTTTAAGCTATCCTTTATCCCGTTTCACACATGGGTACCTGATGTTTATGAAGGAGCCAGTGCAGCAACTGCCGGATATATTTCCATAGTTCCAAAAATAGCAGGACTTATTGTGGCTTTGAGATTTTTTGATATATTTATAACTGCCGGAAATGAGTGGGTCTATAATGTTCTTTATGTTATCATCATCGTGACTATGACTTTTGCCAACATCATGGCACTTGTCCAGGACAGTGTAAAAAGAATGCTAGCTTACAGCTCCATAAGTCACGCGGGCTTTGTTATGACAGCAGTTTTGGTAGATACAACAGCTGCTCACAATGCTCTATTTTTATACTGGATAATGTTCACTTTTACCAATCTTGGAGCTTTTGCAATGCTTTGGATAAGCAGATACAAAAGAAGTGAATTTAGTGCCAGATATGACCACCCGTATCAAAAATTTGCCGGAATGGTGACCATAAAACCAATAGCTGCAACCATAATGGCTATATTTATGCTGTCACTTGCAGGCGTTCCTCCATTTGCTCTGTTTTGGGGAAAACTATACCTTTTGGGCGCCATCATAAACAGTGGCAATACATTCCTTGCCATATTGATGGTTTTAAACAGTGCTATAGCCGCATATTATTACTTGAAGCTGGTAGTATTTATGTTTTTAAAAGAGCCTGACAAAAAAGCAAATGTAGCCTATATGAGAAATGCTTCGACAGCTCTAAAAACCATAGTAGGATTTTCTGCCGCAGTAACGATACTGGCTATTTTTACTATAGAGCCGTTTTTGGAGATGATTAGCTCATATGTAGTCGCTAGCGGATTTTAATATGATAATTTACTTTGTCTGTGGATTTTCGCCACAGACAAAGTTATGATATAATATTCCTTATGAAACAACGAATACTTCTATCTGTTTTTCTTTTATTTTTTAGCGTGTACAGCAGTGCTTTAACTATAAAATTAAACAGCACAAAAGAAAACAGGTCTTTTATCTATATATTACATATAACAGACAAAAAACCTTTTAGCTGTAAAAAAAAGAGCATAAGCATCGACAGAAATGAATATATTTGTAAAGTAAAAGGTAAAAACGAAGTAGATATTTCACCGAAAAAAACAAAATTTCTTGAGCTATATGTAAAAAATCAAAACAAATTTACACTTATAGTGATAAAACCAAAAGAAAATGTAAAAGTTTTCACTTCCAATACTCCTCTTTATAAAAGAAAAATCATCTCGAATGAGACTGTCAAATATGCCAGACATTGGATATTTTTGCTTTACAAAGATAAACTTTTTTTAAAAAGCAGCGGGGAACAAAACGGTATCAATTTCCCTGTGGATTTTTTAAAAGAATTGACGCCAAGCATTGGTGCACTTGATCTTAGCGGTGCACCGGTAAGCTATCTAAATGACAGTAAAGATATAAATGATTATCTTTCTATTAAAAATGATTATGATAGAAAAAGATATGATTTTGTTATTTTGGAAGCCAAAAAGGCACTGAAAAACTATCCTAATTCTATCTTTTTAAATGATTTTATGCTTTATTATATCAGAGCTATCTATAAAACACTTCAAACCAAAAAAGAGAGTCCAAATGCTCAGGACTTAAGTTATGACGAGATAATAAAACTTGGTAAAAAATGGATAAAAAAATTTCCATCCAATCAAAATATTCCCGAAGTTTTATACTACATCGCCTCATCCTATCAAAACCTTGGACAAAACAGTGATGCAAAATACTTTTTTGATATTCTTATCACCGAGCATCCTAAAAACAAATATACAAAACTGGGTATCATAACCTTTGCCGACAGTCTGTATGCAAAAAATCAAAAACAAAAAGCAATAAAACTGTACAAAGACGTACTCTACTCCACAAAAGATATCGATGTAGCTTCAATAGCCGCAAAAAAACTGGCAGATATCTATATAAAAACAAAGCAGTACAAAAAAGCCAGAGTTTACTTTGAAAAAATTATCAGTGCCAATGCGGATTTTCTTTTAAGCAACCATCAAAAAGCTTATGACCTGGCTATAAGCTTAAGTGCAAACGGTATCAATGATATAGCTGCACAAATTCTTGAAAAGCTCTTGAAAAAGCTTAAAAGAGAGCCTGATTTGAAAGAGTCGGTTTTAAAAAGTCTTGGTGATATTTACGCCAAAAACAAACAGTACAAAAAAGCGTCATTTTACTACAAAAAATATCTCTCTTTGTATAAATACGGCAATTATACAGAAGAAGTTAAAAAAAGCCTGGATGGAATGTTTTTTGATATAAATGAAAACAATACCACAAAGCTTATAAAATATTATGATAAACTTATAAGCAAATACAAAACCGGTCCCATATATGAAAAAGCCGCCATTCTCAAAGCAAAAGCTCTGATGAAAGAGAAAAAATACAAAGAAGCCCTACTTGTTTTAAACAACTTGGAAACAAATTTTAAAAATAAAAAAAGAGTAGGCAAGCTAAAAAAAGAGATAGCGCTTTTATTGGCAACCGATTCGCTGAAAAAAGAAGACTGTATCGAGGCAATCGGGTATGTCAATGATTACAATCTCACTATCACATCTCATCAAAAAGAGTTGGCAAACTGTTATATCCAAACTTATAACTACAAAAAAGCTATAAGTTTAAGTGAAAAAATTATGAAAAGTAAAAATTTAAGCACAAAAGAAAAGCTTGCCTGGCTGGATATAGAAGCAAAATCTCTGCTTAAAACGCACTCTTACAAAAAGCTGAGTTTGATTGCTGATGATATTATCACTCTTTCAAAAGCTTTTAAAATGGACTCTTACTCTTATAAAGGTTTATATTATAAATTTTTTGCACTATATGGCTTGAAAAAATATGATTTGGCTATGCAGAGTGCTCAAGAGATTGATAAGAATTTTAGTGATAACTTTAAAAATATAGAAATTTATAAAAAAGTTGTTGATTTGGCAAAACAAAGAGCAGACGACCTGATGATTGCAAAATATGCTAAAAAGATACTAAATCTTCAAGAAAAATACAAAAGCTACCCACTCTCACCCCAAATAGAGTTTGAATACGTAACTTCTCTTAAACGTTTAAACAAAGATGAAGAGGCTGTTGGCATATTAAGAAAACTATCAGTCAGAGAAAATTCACCTTCGGTTTTTTCAAGAATATATTATGAAATCGGTGCCATATACTTAAAAAAGGGAGATAAAACATCTGCAAAAAATGCTTTTGAGAAATGTTTAAAAGCCAAAGGTAAAAACAG
>CAZMKH010000137.1:0-3975 GCA_964566455.1 uncultured Campylobacteraceae bacterium
TTAGATTTTCTCATCTTAGCTTTGGCTAGGACTTCAAAAATCTGCCTCGCATCTATACCTTTTTCTTTTTGTTGGAATATGAAAATATTTATGCTTCATTACTTAATTATTTTGAAGGTTTTTTATATCGTTTTTTACAATATTGCGAGCATACTCTATAATCTCTTTGGCTTTGTGAAATTCATAAAATTCAAATGAATTACCCGGAATATTGATGACCATATCAGGCGAATAACCGGCAATCTTGTATTCGGTTAGGATTTTTTGCATAGCATCTATACTTCTTGTCATAATTTGTAAAATGCCCATATCTTCTTCATCTTTACTTTTTTTCTTTACTCTCTTTTTGTTGTTTTTAGAATTTACAGCTAAGTCTTGTTTGCTTCTGGCATTTACATTTATGGCTATAGTAAAGTCCGTATTGTCTGAGATAGTTGGGGCAATAGGCAAGGGATTTAGTACCGAGCCGTCAACGAAGTACTTTTTGCCTATCTTTTTAGGGGTAAATATTGTGGGAATTGCTATGGAAGCCCTTATGGCATCAAGAAGTTTTCCTTTTTGAAACCAAACCTCTTTTTGGTTTACGATATCAGTTGCAACAGCAGTAAACGATATAGGCAAATCCTCAATCTTGATATCCCCTACCATCTTTTCAATATATTGAAAAACTTTGCTGCCTCCTATAAAACCGTCTCCTTTAAAAGAAAAATCAAGAAGTTTTGCAACATCCAAAAATTTTAGAGTTTCTACCCACTCTTTATACTCTTGCATCTTCCCGCAAGCATAAAGTCCGCCTATGAGAGCTCCCATTGATGAGCCGCTTATGGACTCTATAGTGTATCCTGCTTTTGTCAACTCTTCAATAGCCGCAATATGCGCATATCCTCTTGCACCGCCACTACTTAAAACCAAAGATAGTTTTTTCATCAGTACTTAACCTTTTCGATAAGCTTGTTTAGATTTTTTAATTGTATCTTTTTTCTTTGGATATCTATAATGCCCTCTTTTTTTAGCTCTTGAAGCTGTCTGCTTACAACTTGCCTAGCGGTACCTATAAGTGAAGCAATATCTTCATGCGAAAGTTTGTGTAAAAGTGGCATATTTTTAACTGAATTATTTAGATTTTTCATAAGAAGCTTGATAAGTCTTGTAGAAGTATCATACAAAGAGAGATCGACAGCCAACTCTTCCACTTCTCTAAACTGTTTTGAGAGATAAGGAAAAAAAGCTTTGTTAAATGCCGGATTTGTATGCAGCCAGGTTCTTACTCTTTCTATAGGAAGCTCCAAAACCTGTGAAGTTTGAAGAGCCGTAGTGTAAACATCATGAGGTTTTTCATCAAGCAGAGTCAATATATCAAAAAAATCTTTCTTTTTAAGAAGATAGAGCGTCTGCTCTTTGTTTCTTTCAGGGTTGTACTGAAATACCTTTATACATCCTTCCAAAATTATATAAAAGTGTTTCAAAGTATCATCACAGTCCATAGCCGGAGAGTTTTCAGGATAAATTTTTATCTTGCCGATTTGGTTTATCTCGTTGATTAAGCTGCTGCTTAACTCATCAAATCCGGCTATAGACTTTAAATGAAGCATTACAAGTTTATATACTCTTCGTAGCTGCCTTGAAAATCAACTACTTCATTATTTGGTTTAAGCTCGATAATTCTCTTGGCATACGCATCAATTAACTCTCTATCATGAGAAACACATATAACCGTACCTTCAAACTTTCTAAAAGCTTCTCCTAGAGCTATGATGGCTTCAAGGTCAAGGTGATTGGTAGGCTCGTCAAATATGAGAAAATTACCCTCATCAAGCATTATCTTGCTTATCATCATTCTGTGTTTTTCACCGCCGCTTATATCTTTGATACTCTTTTGCTGCTCCTCTCCGCTAAAAAGCATCCTTCCCAAACAGCTTCTTATCTCAGCTCTGTCTCTTTTTTTATCAAAATTTTCAAGCCACTCATAAAGAGTCTCTTCACCTTTTATCCTATCAGTCGTATCCTGGGGAAAGTAGCTGTACTGTACAGTAGCTCCCCACTTTACCTGCCCCTCGTCAGGCTCAAGCTCACCTGTGAGTATCTTGCAAAGTGTAGTTTTGCCTATGCCGTTAGCACCGATAATTGCAACTTTTTCACCCTTTTCAAACTTCAAAGAGAGATTTTTCAATACTTGCAAATCCCCATAAGCTTTGGATATGTTTTCGATCTCCAAAGCTTCGTTTCCTATCTCTCTGCTTTGCTTGAAAACAATGCTTGGCTCTCTTCTTGAGCTTGTTTGTATATCTTGTAAGTCAAGTTTTTCAAGCTGCTTTTGCCTGCTTGTTGCCTGTTTTGCTTTTGATGCATTGGCTGAAAATCGTCTGATAAAGTTTTCAAGCTCTTCTTTTTCTTTTAGTTTTTTGCTTCTTTGAATTTCAGTCTGTTTTTGGATAAGTTCGGCTGCAAGGTACCAGTCATTGTAATTACCGGTAAATTCTCTTATCTTTTTATAATCAACATCAAGTATATGGGTTACCACACTGTTTAAAAAGTGCCTGTCATGCGAAATAACCACCAAAGTTCCTTCATGTCTTTTAAGTCTCTCTTCAAGCCAGGCTATAGAAGGAAGGTCAAGGTTGTTGGTAGGCTCATCCAAAAAAAGTATATCTGGGCTTGGAAACAGCACCTGAGCCAAAAGTATCTTAAACCTGTCTCCACCTTTGAGGGTACTTACCTTGTTTTCATGTATGCTCTCATCAAACCCAAGCTCTTCAAGCATTTTTTGGATGACCACATCGCATTCATACATAGGGTCTTCTTCAGCACAAATGATCTCAAGTTCACTAAGCCTCTCGTTTACTTTGGCATCATCAAAGTTACCCTCACTGTAAAGTCTCTCTTTTTCTTTGGTAGCTTCATATAGCCTTTTATTGCCGTAAAGTACGGCATCTTTTAAAGTAAAATCCTCAAAAGCAAATTGATTTTGCCCCAAAACTCCTACTTTCAGACCGTTATCTATAGCTATCTCACCGCTTGTAGGCTCTATCTCACCGCTTAAAATCTTTAAAAAAGTGGTCTTACCCGCACCATTTGCACCGATAAGTCCGTATCTTTTTCCTTTTGTAAGCTCCAAAGATACATTTTCAAATAAAACTCTGCTGCCGTATCTTTGGGTAATATTGATGGCTCTAAGCATTAATGAAGCTCTTCATTTAGTTTGACTTCTCTGTTGCTTTTAAAAGCTTTTAACTTGCCGTCGGTGCTGTCCTGTCTAAAGTGAAGTCCGTTTAGTCCGGCAAGCTCCACTCCTTTATAAGTATCTTTTACTTCAAGTTTGTTGGAGTTTACTTCATTTATCTTTTGTACATTTGCTTCGTCAATACTTACTTTGGTACCTTCCAGCACTGCAATACCTGCATCCACTATACATCCGTCACCCAATGGGATACCAGTAACTGAATTTGCACCCAAAAGTGTATTTTCTCCTATACTTACAGGATTTCCGTTGGTTCCGCTTAATACTCCAAGGATACTCGCACCTCCGCCTACATCACTGCCGCTTCCTACGACTGCTGATGAGCTAATTCTTCCTTCTACCATCACAGGACCCAAAGTTCCAGCATTGAAGTTGATGTAACTGGCTCCCGGCATCACAGTAGTTCCGGCAGCCAACTGGGCTCCCATTCTGACTTTTGAGCTGTCAAGTATCCTGGTATTGTCTGCCGGGATAATATGCTGCAGAAATCTAGGAAATTTATCGACACTGTCAATTACCGGATACTCTCCCTCAAGCTTCAATGCTATCTCATTTTCTCTAAGCCAATCAAGCTCTATAGGCATATTGCCGCTCCAAGCAACATTCGGAAGTATCCCGAAAGCTCCGTTTAGGTTGAGACTTCTAAGTGGTGCTTTACCTAAAGATAAAGCATAAAGTTTTAGATAGACACTCTCCACACTCTTTGGTGCATCATCTTCAAAAATAAATACTACTTT
>CAZMKH010000138.1:0-3973 GCA_964566455.1 uncultured Campylobacteraceae bacterium
TTATCCAAAAGAGGTATGATATGCCGTTTACAAATAAGCCGTTTATGATGATGGGCAGCAGTGAGTGAATATCAGGGAGTTTGAAACTTGAACATATTAACATTGAGACAAATGAACATATCGTAGCGGTTAGAAAATAGATGGTATTTAGAGTGTAGGCATCAAGAGAAACTTTTTTACTGAGTACCGAAAAAAGAGCGAAACTAAAGGCTGCTACTATGACCAACATATCTACTTTGAAGTTGCTTAAGTATATGTGGGTAATATCTCCTTTTGTGAGTATGATGATAACTCCGAAAAAACCCAAAAAAAGCGATAAACCTTTTTTCTTTGTAAATTTTTCTTTAAGTAATACAGTTGAAAGAAAAACTATAAATATAGGCCAACTATACTGTAAAACCAGTACTTCCAAACCTTTTGCATTTTTATATCCGAAATAGAGCAGTATATAGTATAGATATGTTCCTAAAAATCCTAAGATAACGGTTTTTATCCAGACAGAAGTATTTAGTTTTTTAAAAGTTTTATAGCTTTTTGTAAAAAAAGAGAGTAGGGTAAAGAGCAAAAATGACACAAGACTGGAATAAAAAAGAAATTGGTGATTGTCAAGTGAAATTTGTCCTCTTTTTGAAACTACCGGTATCAAAGCCCATAGCATAATGCATAAAAAGAGATAGATTAGGGATTTGGTTTTTGAATATTGCAATTTTATCCTTATTTTTTGGTACAATTAGGCAAAAATTTCAGGTCAAGGTTTATGAAAAAATTTTTGTTGATTATTGTACTATTTTTATCTTTTTTAAATGCTAAAACCATTACAGCAGAGTATAAGGTGAGCTTTGGGATATTTGGCAGAATCGGTATAGCCAAAGCTGTGCTAAAAGTAGATAAAAACAACAATTATAAAATATCCATAGAAGCTGAAGCTAAAGGGCTTGCAAAAGTTTTAAGCGGAGGCAGGATAGAGATATACAAAAGTGAAGGTAAAGTTATAAAGGGAAAACTTTTGCCTTATGAATACCTCGGTATCACCAAAACAAACTCAAAAAGACGAGAAAAACTCTACTTGTTTGACCATAAACATAAAAAGATAACGATGATAAAGTTTAGAACAAAAGATGGAAAAACAACCAAATCAAGTGAAACTCTAAAATATTTTGCCAACAATGACATACTCTCTTTGTTTTTCAATATAAGATATTATTTAAATAATTTTAAATTTAGGGGTAAAAAAGTTTTGTATGCGGTGGGTGCAAACAAAAAAGATGGAAGAGTTGATATCATAGCCCCTGTCGGAAAAGAGTTGGAGAAGTTAAAGCAGGATGTTGGAAAGAAAAATGGACATTTTCTTATAGTTTTTATCAACCAAAAGATATTTGCAAGTAAAAGAGGGGAGTTGTTTTTGGATATAAATGATGAAGGGATTGCGACAAAAGCCGTACTTAAAGATGTGATACTCTTTGGTGACATAAGAGGGGAATTAAAAAAGTTAGAGAGAACTGATGACTGAAAGTGTTAAAAAAGGGGTATATTATATGCTCTTTGCCTCTTTTTGCTTTGCAGTTATGGGAGGGTTTGCCAAAGAGCTTTCTTCTTCGATGAGTGCTGTTGAGGTCGTATTTTTCAGGAATGTTTTTGGAGTTTTGTTTTTGGTTGCAACATTGATGAAGTATCCTCTAAAACAAAAAGGAGGCAAGTTTTGGTTGCTTTTTTTCAGAGGTTTTATGGGATTTTTGGCACTTTTGGCATTTTTTTACAATATAGCCCATATAACTTTGGCCGAAGCTATGACATACTCCAGGCTTTCTCCGGTATTTACCGCTTTGTTTGCATATATTTTTTTAAAAGAGAAGCTGTATAAACTTGGATGGATAGGTATTGTTATAGGATTTGTTGGTATAGTTTTTATAACCAGACCAGAGGGCATCTATGACTTTGACAAGTATGATTTGCTTGGTATATTCAGCGGAGTTGGAGCTGCACTGGCTTATACGGCTGTTAGAGAGCTTAGAGAATATTACGATACAAGGAGCATAGTTTTATCATTTATGACGATAGGCACAATCGGTCCTGTTGTTTTGATGATGATAGGCTCGTTTTATAACCCTGAAAATTTAGACTATCTTTTTGCCAAATTTATCACACCTGATAGCAAAGATTGGGTATGGATAGTGCTTTTGGGATTTAGTGCGACTTTGGCTCAAGTGTACATGACCAAAGCCTACGCTTCAACAAAAGCCGGAATCGTAGGAGCCATAAGCTACAGCAACATAATATTTTCCATCATCATAGGAGCAATTTTAGGAGATAAATACCCTGATCTTTTTACAACTTTGGGGATCATCCTTATCATTATAGCCGGTATTTTGGTAACCATTACACCAAAAAAAAGCCTATAGCCCAGAAGTAGCAAATTTATGTATTAGATGAGTAATGTATGTTTGATATGGCATACCCTCATTCAATGCCATAGCTTTTATCTTTTGTATATCTGTTTCTAGAAGTCTTATATTTATAGCTTTTCGTTTTGAAAGTTTTTTTATCGTATTTGAAGCCGCATCTTTTAAAGTTTTGTTTAATTTTTCAAATTCTTGTTTATCAACCGAAATGTATTTGCCATTTTCTACACTATTTATGATATCTAATTCCTCTTTGGTTTCTATATTTTTTTTCATTGTTGACTCCTTAGATATTTTTTAGTTTGCTTTCTACTTGGATAAATCGTTTTTAAAAAAAAAGTTGAGCCATTTTGTACAAAAGGCACAACATATGCATATCTATTTATTTCTACTATAAGACAGTATTGGTTTGCTCTTAAGCTGTTTGGATTTTTGACAATATCAAGCAATTTGTCATTTTCCAAACAAAAAAGAATATCTTCAAAACAAACATTTCTACTCTCTTTTAGTAGAATATTTTTTTTATCATCCCACTCAAAGTGTATGTTATCCAAATAAAACCCCTTTTATATATGGATTGTATCCTAAATGTATTTATTTGTCAAATTTTTGGATATAAGATTAAAATTTCCCTATAAGCGGGCATCTTGCAAAATGACCTTTGCTTATCTCCAAAAGGTCAGGGTGTGCATCGTCGCATATATCTTTTTTATATGGGCATCTTTTGGCAAAAAAGCAGCCTGTCGGTAAGTCTATGGGGCTTTGAATCTCGCCTGTTTTTAGTACGCTATCTGTTGCCAAAGGAGTGTAGATGTCAGGCACCGTTGAAAAAAGCATTTTGGTATATGGATGAGACGGGTTTTTAAAAAGTTCTTTTTTTGAAGCATACTCCACTATCTCTCCGAGATACATAACAGCAACATAGTCACTTATGTGTTTTACCACACTTATATCATGAGTGATAAAAAGAGTGGTTAAATTGTACTTATCTTTTAGATCCATCATGAGATTGAGTATCTGAGCCTGGATAGATACATCTAGAGCTGAGATAGGTTCATCTGCCAGTACAAGCTGAGGTCTTAGTATGATAGCCCTTGCTATTGCTATCCTTTGTCTTTGTCCGCCTGAGAATTGGTGAGGATATCTTGAGAGATAACTTCTGTCAAGTCCTACATCATCGCAAGTTTGGAGTATCTTTTCCAGTCTCTCCTGTTTTGTAAGGTTTGTATGGATTTTAAGAGGTTGTTCTAGTATGGTTTTTATCTTTTTTCTTGGATTTAGTGAAGAGTAGGGGTCTTGAAAAATCATTTGGATATCTTTTTGGATACCTTTTCTTTTGTGGGGAGGAAGCTTTGCTATATCTTTATCTTTAAAGAGTATCTCACCTTTTGTGGCTTGATAAAGTCCAAGTATAACCTTGCCTATGGTCGTTTTTCCGCACCCGCTCTCACCAACCAAAGAGAGAGTTTTTCCTTGATAAATATCAAAATTTATCTTGTTTAATGCATGCAAATCTTTCTTTTCAAAAGTTCCTACTTTAACCGAAAATATCTTCTCAACATCTTTTACTTGTA
>CAZMKH010000139.1:0-3948 GCA_964566455.1 uncultured Campylobacteraceae bacterium
TTTTCCACAGTTATTATATCTTTTTTCTCTTGAGCTAAAACCACTTAAACTTGTGTAAGTAGTACCAATGGTATAGCCTATCTCTCCAGCTACAAGTTCATTGTTTGTTTTTGAAAGCAGTTCTGTGGAGTGGAGTTTGAACTCTTTATGTTCATCTTGATGGGCATGGAGATTTTTCATAAGTGTAAGGTAGTTGCCGGTTAGCCAGTTGTCTTTGTGGTGGTGTGCTGCAATTTTTTCGACAATTGCATCAAAATGAGTATCAAAAGAGAGCAGGTAGTTCTCTTCTTTAAACAACTTTTGTACTTTAGCACCAATATGAAGATTGTTAAAGTCTAAAAGAGCATATTCAAACTGAAGTTCCGGAAGTAGAACTAAGCCCTCTGAAGTCTCATATGAGGTGCTTATGAAGCCTAATTGTGCCAACCTGACATAAAACGCTTCATCCCACTCATCACTCCAATAATAGTTGATTTTTACATTGCTAACGAGTTCTTGAAAATAAGTTTGATTCTGTAATAAATCTAAAGAGAGTTTATATATTTGAGATTGCAAGTAGATTCCATGTTGTTTATTTTGTAAAAGTGTTAAGTCTGATTAAATAAAAAGTGTGGATGGGGTAGAAGGAAACGTTTAAGTATTGCACTATATGCTATAAAATTCCCTATATATCGATGTTTCCACACTTAAAGTATTATATCAAAATCTATACAATAGGTATATAATAGTACCGAACTAGCACCGAGAATTTCAAAATTTTACATATCAAAACATTTGCAAAAATTGTTTTACGTTATCTACTTTCCAACTATCTTTATGATTACCATTTTTTAAAGTACTTAAAGTACCTAAAGTCTCAGAATTTAACAAACTTTTTATAGTATTGTTGATATACTTTGCAAGTTCTATAAAGTAGGTTTGTGTTTTTTTTAGTTTTTTGTCACATAATTATAAAAAAAGTTCCTGTTTGTGGATTTTAGTACTCAACTTAAGTTTATGAATTTATTGAAATTTATGTGCGAAAGTTGAGATTATAAGGAAAAAAATGAAAAAAATACTCATAGGTGGATTCGTAGTAGTTTCACTATTAGCAACAGCACTTAGTGCAAAAGAAAAAACGATGGAGGAACTCTCTAGAGAGATGTCAAATCCTCTTGCTCAGATTTGGAACTTATCGTTTCAAAACAACTATACAATTGTCAAAGCGAATGTAGCGAATACATCAGGCGAAGACCATATAAATACAACGCTTTTCCAACCTGTACTGCCTATACCTTTAAAAAATGGTATGACAGCGTTTGCTCGACCTGTATTTACTTACATTAATGCACCTACTAATCATCGTTTGAATGTAGATAATCCTCAACATCCTATAGTATTTGGAACAGATCGAGAAGCAAAATTAGGTGACCTAATCTTACCTATGGGTGTCGGTGTAGTAAAGATGAAAGGGTGGTCTTACGGTGTAGGTGCAACTTTTATTTTTCCAACATCACAGCACAAAACTGTTGCTTCTCATCAGTACCAAGCAGGACCGACTGCATTGGCACTCTATGCAAATGAAAATTGGACTGTTGGAACTCACATACAGCACTGGTGGGGTATAACTGATGATGGCACGGATAATGTTAGAATGGCAAATCATACTGATATGCAATATTTTATAATCTACAACCTTCCGCATGCATGGCAACTTCGCGCAAGTCCACACATCACATATAACTGGAATGCTGCAAGTGGTAACAAACTCACTCTGCCTTTAGCATTTGGAGTTGGAAAGATGGTAAAAATAGGTCCAATGCCAGTACAACTTATGGCAGAGTATCAAAAAGCGGTAGTAAAGCCTGATTATATAAGATCTGAAGACACAATTATGGTTCAGGCAAACTTCATTATCAAAAATCCATTTGGGAACTTATAGGATGACAAAGTTTTTTTTAGTAGTTTCAATCGCTCTTTTTGGGTTAAACTTATTTGGCGCTACTATAAAACAAACGGATGCAGTAGTATCAAAATTGCCTCCTCAAACTCTTTACTACAATGGTGATATTTTAACAATGGAGGGTAATAAACCTAGCTATGTTGAAGCTGTAATGGTAAAAGAGGGTAAAATTATCTATGCTGGTAAAAAAGCCAATGCTGTTAATAATTATGCAGGGAAAACAATTCAGGTAGATTTAAAAGGCAAAACTCTCATGCCTGGATTTATTGAACCTCATGTGCATCCTTCTATTGCTGCAATTATTTTAGGGGGAGATATCATCGCTCCTCACGACTGGAAAGTTCCAGAGGGGCTTAAAAAGGGTGTGAGTGGGCATGAAGCTTACTTGAAACGACTTAAACAGAGTATAGAAAAATATGGCAGTAAAGATCATGTTCTTTTTGTTTGGGGTTACCATCAACTATGGCATGGTGATTTAAACAGAGGTATGCTAAACAAACTTGCTCCTAACATTCCTGTAGTTGTTATTCACCGTTCGTTTCATGAAGCTTTTTTGAATGATGCTGCTATAAAACTGATGAAGGTCAAAGAGGAAGATTACAATGGAAATGAGCAGGTTGAATTTGAACGTGGACATTTCTTCGAGGGTGGCTGGTTAGCGCTTGTACCTCGTATTGCTCCATTTTTGATAAACCCTAAGCGTTATAAAAAAGGTTTGCATGATATGAGCATACTTATCACGCAAAATGGTATTACAACAGTAGCAGAACAGGGGTTTCCAGAGTCTAACTTTAAAATGGAATACAGTATGCTCAAAGAGGAGATGGCTAAAAACCCTCCTTATGATGTCTATAATGTTCTCAATGGTACACAACTCTATAATGCCAATGGTAAGTCAAATGAAAAAGCTTACGAGTGGATGGAAAAAGCCTCTCAGTATGATACGAAAAACATAAAAATGCTGCCTAAAGAGGTCAAACTCTATGCTGATGGTGCTATTTATTCACTTGCAATGCAGATGAAAGGTGGTTACAGTGATGGTTTTAAAGGGCAGTGGATGACACCTCTGAAACTTTTTAAAGAGCAGATGAATTTTTACTGGGACAAGGGGTATAAGATTCATATTCATGCCAATGGGGATTTAGGAATTCAAAGATGTTTAGACATTACTAGAGAGATGATGAAACGACATCCTCGTAAAAATCATCAACTTACTCTACATCATTTTGGATACTTTACTGCAAAACAAGCTGATGAGATGAAAGAGTTAGGAATAGAAGGCTCTGTAAACCCTTACTATCTTTGGGCATTGACAGATAAATATTCAAAGTATGGACTTGGTAAAAAGAGAGCAGAAAATATGGTGCCAATGAAGCTGCTTGCTGACAGAAACATATCTTTTTCTCTGCACTCTGACTTTGCGATGGCACCATTAGAACCACTGACTCTTGTGTGGACAGCGGTAAATCGTGTAACAAGCAGTGGTCATTTTGTCTCACAAGACCAAAGAATTGATGCGTATACAGCACTCAAAGGTATCACTATAAACGCAGCGAGAACACTCAGTCTTGAGAAAAATATGGGTTCTATAAAGGTAGGGAAAGTAGCTAATTTTACACTCTTAGCAGAGAATCCTTTGAAAGTGAAATCGATGCACATAAAAGATATAAAAGTTTTAGCTGTAGTGTATCATGGAAAGAGTTTTAGTAGTTTAGTAAAACACTAACAATAAAAAGGATAAAAAATGTTCAAAAAATATATAGCAAGTTTTGCGCTGGCAGCAATGGTATTTGCAACAGCGAGTGATGCTTGTACAGGAATTACATTAAAAGCTAAAGATGGCAGTGTTGTACATGCACGTACTTTGGAGTTCGCAGTGGATTTAGGTTCAAATGTTTTAGTTGTTCCTCGTGGATACAAACGTCAAGGAACAACACCAAATGGTAAAAACGGAAAGAAGTGGACATCTAAGTATGCATCTATTGGTGCAAACGGTTCAGGTGTTC
>CAZMKH010000140.1:0-3940 GCA_964566455.1 uncultured Campylobacteraceae bacterium
AAAGTGTCTGGATTCCCGCATTTCCTCTTGGGCAGAGCATGTTTCTGGACTTGGGAAAGTAAGGGTTTGGGTTTAGTTTGGTTATCACCCCTCCCTCAACTCTGGCAAAACCTGCGCACTTGTTTACGCACATTCCGCAGAGGAAAGGGATATTGTCAGCTTTTCCTAAACCGGTTTTGGTAGTTACTTTTAACTCCTTCTTCTCTTCTTCGGCAGACAGAAGAGAAGAAGCACTAAAAGCAGTCCCTCCGATAATAGTCAAAGCAACACTTCCTTGTAAAAATCTTCTTCTTGAAATTTCTACTTCCATATTACCTCCTTAATTAACTGACAGATTTTATCCAATAGAAGATTTTATATCATTGATTATGCTCAAATATTATAATAAAATTAAAATTATTTTATAAAAATATTACAAAATGTAACAATTTTCTATAAATATTATATTTTAAACTTATAACATTTTTAAAAAGGGGTAATTGTATAAAATTTATGATATATTTATAGCTTATGATAATTATAAGTCTAAATTATTTCTTCTATAAGCAGTTGCGGAGTTACATATCCTCTGTAGCAATTTTTTGACACAGTAAATACAGCATCTATACTTGAGCCGATATGAGCTTTTTTTGAAAAGTTAAAGTCAATAGACTCCAATATGGCACTGTTTGACTCCAGGATAAGTTTTTGATGATTTTGCTCTTTTCCTAATATTTTTGCTTTTTTGACTTTAGCATTTTTTATAAGGAAATGGGGTTTTGGATTGTTTTGACCGTATGGTTCATAACTTTCCAAAATTTCCAACAGTTCAAAATCTATCTCTTTTGCATCTATTTCACCAAGTATCTCTTTTTTTGGAATAAACAAATCTTTTGAAATTTTAGCCGCACTCTCTTCGATTATCTTTTTAAAGTATGGGAGTTTTTTCTCTTCTATGCTAAGTCCGGCTGCACCTTTGTGTCCGCCGTACTTTATGATGCTTTCTTTTGCACACTCTATCAAAGAGAGTATATCAACCTCAGCTATGCTTCTGGCACTTCCTTTGGCGATTCCCTCTTGTATACTAAATACAATAGCAGGCCTTTTAAACTTTCTTGCAAGTCTGGCGGCAACTATACCTATGACACCCTCATGCCACCCTTCACCCCAGACTATGATAACGTTTTCATTCTCATCGGCACTTTGCAGTGATATTTCAAAAAGCTCTCTCTCTATCTCTTTTCTCTGTTCATTTAAAGATATGATTTCCAAAAGATACTCCCTGGCCTGGGAGAGAGTCTTGCTTTTTAAAAATTTAAAGGCCAGCATTGCGCTATCAAGTCTGCCTGCACTGTTCAACAAGGGTGATAACAGGTAAGATATATCCTCACTTACAAAATTATCCTTTTGAAACTGCTCTTTTATAGCCAGTATCGCAGCTCTTTTTGAAGAGTTTATCTCTTTTAGTCCTCGCCTTACCAAAACTCTGTTGAACTCTCTAAGCTCCATCATATCAGCTATGATAGCAATACTCAAAAGATCAATATATCTTAAAAGATTAAATTCAAGTTTCATTTCATTTTTTAAGGCGGCGACCAAATACCAGGCAACCTGTGCTCCGCAAATCTCCTTGAAAGGAAAACCGCACTCTTTTTGTTTTGGATTTATGATGGCATAAGCTTTTGGTGTCTCTTTTGGTATATTGTGGTGGTCTGTTATGATAAGGTCTATATCTTTGTTTTTACAAGCTTTTGCTGCTTCAACGGCTGAGATACCGTTATCTACTGTTATAACCAGAGTCGAATTTACCCGCTCTATGATATCTCTGCTCACACCATACCCGTCACTAAATCTGTTTGGTATGATAACTTCCAACTCTTTTGTAAAGTTTTCCAAAAAATCACTCAGTATATATGATGAAATGACACCATCCACATCATAGTCACCGACTATAGTTATCTTCTCTTTTTTTTCAATTGCAGATATGATTCTTTTGGTGGCTTTTTTTATATCTTTAAAGAGATAAGGTGAAGGCAGAGATGACAGCGTTGTATATGTATCATCTCTAAACCTTTCGGAAAGAATTTTTTTTATATCATCTTTTTTAAGTAGTTCAGCCATTATTTAAAGCTGCTTCTACAAATGAGAGTATAACTTTGTTTGGTTTTTGTAATCTTGAAGTGAACTCAGGATGAAACTGCACCCCCATAAACCATGGATGATTTTCCAGTTCAACCACCTCTATAAGCCCTTTGCTTTCTCCACTGACTATAAGTCCGTTTTTCTCATACTCTTCTTTATATGCGGGGTTTGCTTCATATCTGTGTCTGTGTCTTTCATATACTTTTTTCTTTCCGCCATAAGCTTTGGATAAAAGTGTACCGTCTTTTATGTCACACTCATAAGCCCCCAGTCTCATAGTACCGCCTAGCGGACTTGTATGGGTTCTAAGCTGTTTGTTTCCACTGCTGTCGATAAACTCATCTATAAGATAAACTATAGGATTTTTACAGTTTTTATCAAACTCTACCGAATTGGCATCTTCGAGGCCCAAAACATTTCTTGCAAACTCTATAAGTGCCAGTTGCATTCCCAGGCAGATACCAAGATACGGTACTTTGTTGACTCTTGCATACTCTATAGCTTTTATCTTGCCTTTTATGCCTCTTTCACCAAACCCACCTGCCACAAGTATACCGTTTGCCTCTTCTAAAAGCTCGAAGTTTTTCCCTTTTTCCAAATCTTCACTATCTACCCAAAGAAGTTCAACCCTGCTGTTTAGATTTGCCCCGCAATGCACAAATGCTTCTGTAAGCGACTTGTATGCCTCTTTAAGGTCAAGATATTTTCCCACAAAAGCTATCTTGGTTTTTTTAGTCGGTGCTATAACTCTTTTTACCAAAGAATCCCATTTTTTCATATCAGGCTTTAATTCTCCAAGCTCCAGATAGTCTGAAATAGGCTCCAAAATACCTTCATTTAAAAAATTCAGCGGAACTTTATATATACTTTTTGAATCAATCGCCTCAATAACAGAATTTTTTTCAACATCACAAGAAGATGCAATCTTCTCTTTCATAGTTTTTGGTATACTTTTTTCAGTCCTGCATATCAATATATGAGGAGTTATACCGATACGCCTGAGCTCTTGGACGCTATGCTGGGTAGGTTTCGTTTTAAGCTCACCCGCTGCACTTAAGTAAGGTACAAGTGTAAGATGAACAAAGATGGCTCTGCTTTTTCCGACATCTCTTTTAAGCTCCCTTATAGCTTCCAAAAACGGTAGCCCTTCGATATCTCCTACGGTTCCGCCTATCTCTACTATAAGTATATCTTCCTTTTCACCCGCTTTTATAATTCTCTCTTTTATCTCATTAACTATATGAGGGATAACCTGTATGGTTTTCCCGAGATAATCCCCTCTTCTTTCTTTTTCTATAACAGTAGAATAAACCTGCCCTGTAGTAAAGTTGTTGTATCTTGAAAGATTTACATCCAAAAATCTTTCGTAATGCCCCAAGTCCAAGTCAGTTTCAGCTCCGTCAGCCGTCACAAACACTTCACCATGCTCTAGTGGGCTCATAGTTCCCGGGTCTACATTTATATATGGATCCATCTTTAAAATAGATACTTTATATCCTGAATGCTTTAAAAGAGTTGCTATACTGGCACTGGCTATCCCTTTACCAAGAGAGCTTAAAACTCCACCGGTAACAAAGATATATTTTGTTTGATTGTTTAACATGATTTACCTCAAAAAATTGTTATGAAATTATACTTAAAAATTTTTAACCGACTATGAAATGATCTTTTATCTCATCTTTTATGGGGAACGGTCTGCCGCTTTTCATATCTACAAAAACCCATACTGTCTCAGCCGTAGCTAAAAGTTTATCATCACTTTCGCGATAAAATTCATATTTTCTTATAGACTTTATCTTTCCGATCTCACTTATCCAAG
>CAZMKH010000141.1:0-3930 GCA_964566455.1 uncultured Campylobacteraceae bacterium
GTGCTTTTAAAAAGTTTTGCAAATGCCGGATGGCATATAGAAAAACCAAACGCTACCATGTTTGTATGGGCTAGGATTCCCGAGTCTTTAAGACATCTTGGCAGTATGGAGTTTTCAAAGCAGCTTTTAAATGAGGCAAAAGTAGCGGTAAGCCCCGGTATCGGCTTTGGAGAGCATGGAGATGAATATGTGCGAATTGCACTCATAGAAAATCACAACCGTATAAGGCAGGCTGCCAGAAATATTAAACAGTATCTTAGAAGTAAAGAGGATAAAAAATGCTAAAAGTAGGAATTATAGGTCTTGGCACTGTTGGAAGCAGTGTAGTTAAAATATTGAAAGAGAATGAAAATATCATCAGTGCAAGAGCAGGGGTAAAAATAGTACCTGCCATAGGAGTTGCAAGAAACCTTGAAAAACATAAAGATTTGGATATAGTTCTCAGTGATAATGTAGATGATGTACTTGAAGATGAGAGTATAGACTTGGTTGTAGAGCTTATAGGTGGAGTCGAGCAAGCTTATGAAATAGTAAAAAAAGCTTTGCAAAAAGGCAAATCTGTTGTCACTGCCAATAAAGCGCTTTTGGCCTATCACAGATATGAGTTGCAGCAATTAGCCGAGGGCAAAGGTTTTGGGTTTGAAGCTAGTGTTGCGGGAGGTATCCCTATTATTAAAGCTCTTAGAGAA
The DNA here is from genome assembly GCA_964566455.1 of uncultured Campylobacteraceae bacterium. Lineage (GTDB taxonomy): Bacteria > Campylobacterota > Campylobacteria > Campylobacterales > JALSKU01 > JALSKU01. The sequence goes on from CAZMKH010000141.1 coordinate 690, forward strand.
GGACTCAGCGCAAACAGGATACTCTCTATAAAAGGAATTCTTAACGGTACTTGTAACTATATGCTTACAAAAATGATAGAAGAGGGTGTAAGCTTTGATGAAGTTTTGAAAGAGGCCCAGGAGCTTGGATATGCAGAAGCTGACCCTACTTTTGATATAGGCGGATTTGATGCAAGTCACAAACTTTTGATACTTGCTTCCATAGCATACGGAATAGATGCAAAACCTGAAGATATACTCATAGAAGGAATAGAAGGTATCACAAAAGAGGATATATTTTTTGCCAAAGAGTTTGGGTACAATATCAAGCTTTTGGCAATTGCCAAAAAACTTAAAGGAAAAGTTGAGCTTAGAGTTCATCCCGCACTCATAAAAAAAGAGCAAATGATAGCAAAAGTCGATGGAGTTATGAACGGTATAAGCGTAGTGGGCGATTTTGTAGGTGAGACACTATATTATGGAGCCGGAGCCGGTGGTGATGCGACTGCCAGTGCTGTGGTATCAGATATCATATCCATCGCGAGAGGCGATGCGTCACCGATGCTGGGCTTTAAAAAGCTTATCAGTTTTGATGATTTGAGTTTGGTTTGTGCCGATGAGATAGAGAGTGAATATTATGTAAGAATGAGTGTTGTAGACGAAGTTGGAGTTTTGAGTAAAACTTCTTCTATCTTTGCTCAGTTTGGTATATCCATAGACAGTTTTTTGCAAAAATCATCCAAAAACCAAGAAAGAACCACACTTCTTTTTTCAACTCATAAATGCAAAGAGGCAAAGATAAAAGATGCACTCAAGCACATAGAGTCACTTGATTTTGTCAAAGAGTCACCCGCAATGATAAGGATAGAAGATTGAGCATAAAAGAGGTAGATTCTGTTTGTACCTACTGCGGAGTGGGATGTGAAATAACAGGTGTTATCCAAGATAATACCATCCAAAAAATTTATGCAAAAAAAGAGGCAAGTGTTAGCAGAGGAAAACTCTGTATCAAAGGCAAATCAGGCTGGGACTTTGTCCACTCCAAAAACAGACTCCCTAAGGTCAAGGTAAGAAAAAAATTTTTATACAAAAATGAACTATACTTTCCAAAAGAGATAAAATCTGCACTAAATGAGCCTATAAGTGAGGATGAAGAGTTTATATACCCCTCTTTTAAGTTGGCTTGCAAGATAGCAGCCTGGAAACTAGGACGCATAAGAGACCTGCACGGAAGTGACAGCATTGCAGGTATCGGAGGAGCAAGAAGCAGCTGTGAAAGCGGTTATGTTTTTCAAAAATTTATCCGACAGGTTATGCTTAGCCCTCACATAGACAACTGTGCAAGAGTTTGTCATGCACCGAGCCTAAAAGGCATGAGACAAGTTATAGGTGAGGGTGCCGCAACCAATCCTTTTGATGATATTGAAGAGGCAGAATTTATCATGATAATAGGCTCCAATACTACTGAAGCCCACCCGATAGCTGCCACAAGAGTAACCAATGCACTAAAAAACGGCAAAAAGGTTGCAGTTTTTGATATAAGAGAAACCCATATTAGTGCTAGTGCTACTTATGATGTAACTTTGCCGTATGAGAGCAATTTGATGGTGCTTAATATGATGAGTTTTACTATACTCTCAGAAAATTTGGAAGATAGAGAGTTTATACAAAAAAGAGCTGTAGGATTTGAAGAGTATAAAGAGTCGATTTTGAGTGACCCTTATGCAAATCCGGACTTTTTCTTAAATATCAAGGGGTACGAGTATTTAAGTGAGCTTATAAAAAAAGTTGCAAGAGAGTATGCAAAAAGCAGGTCTGTCATACTTTGGGGACTTGGAATTACAGAGCACATTGACGGTTCATATGCAGTTGAAGCTATATGCAATTTGGCTGTAATTACCGGCAATATAGGTGCAAAAGGAAAAGGTCTTATGCCGCTTCGCGGGCAAAACAATGTCCAGGGAGTTTGTGATATGGGGTGTTTGCCATATTTCCTGCCTGATTATAAGACTCCTGATCGCGAAGGCAAAAAAACTCCCGATTTGATAAACGATATGTTGGATGGAAAAGTAAAAGCACTTTTAAATATGGGTGAAGATATAGCCCATATCCATTCAAATCAAAACAAGATAAAAAATGCCCTCAAAGAGCTCGAATTTCTTATGGTGATGGAGCTTTTTGATGTGGAGATAACAAAAGAGGCGGATATAATTTTTGGAGTTAAAAGTGCTTATGAAAAAGAGGGAGTTTATATAAATGCCGAAAGAAGACTGCATATATCCTCACCCCTGATAAAGAGTGATTTGCCTGATGACTGGGAGGTTATAGCGGCAATAGCCAAAGAGTTTGGCTCAAACTTTTTGTACAACTCTTCTGAAGAGATATGGGATGAGATTAGAGAAGTGGCAAATGAGAGATTTGCTGGAGCCAGTTATGGTAAACTCAAACAAAACAGACTCCAAGGTCTTCAGTGGCCTGTGGGTACAGATGAAACAAAAAGACTGCATTTGGATGGCTTTAGAACGGCTGATAAAAAAGCACATTTAACTTACAGAAGATATTTTTTAAGAGGAATGGTTGAGGAGCTTTATAGAAAAAAAAGAAGCGGTTTTTATCTAAGTACCGGCAGAGTCATAGCCCACTACAACAATGCTGCCCAAACAAAATGCTCACCTGCTCTTTTAAAAAGACACAGCGAAGATGTGCTTCATGTAAGCAAAGATGATGAAGAGTTTTTTAAAGATGCAAATGAGGTTGTACTATCTTCAAAGTATGGCAAAAGCGCACCTTTGAAGATAAAAATAACCAAAAAACTGAAAAAAGGGACTCTTTTTTGTAGTTTTCATCATGCAAAAAGTAAGATAAATTATCTTTTTGGAGATGAGAGCGATGAGTTAACCAAAACCGCAAGGTTCAAATCCATCAAAGTGGATATAGAAAAACCGAATGCCAATCACGAGTCATGAAAATGAGTAGAGCTGTCGGTAATTTAGCCGAAGATAAAGCCTCAAAATATTTGAAAGATATGGGTTTTGAAATAGTGGAAAGAAATTTTTACTCAAAATTCGGAGAAATTGACATCATTGCCATGAAGGATAAGATTTTACACTTTGTTGAAGTAAAATCGGGTAAAAATTTTGATCCTGTTTATGCCATAACTCCAAAAAAACTGGATAAAATACTAAAAACAGTCAACTACTATATTTTGAAAAAAAAGATAAATTCAGAGATAGTGATAGATGCACTCATCATAAGAGGAAAC
>CAZMKH010000142.1:0-3919 GCA_964566455.1 uncultured Campylobacteraceae bacterium
TACATTGAAGCAAACTCTGCAAGTTTTCCCTCACGTGCTAATTGACTAAGAGAAAGCGTGATGGCATCCACATCGGTAAGTCCGGAAAAAAATGAAACAACATAGACTCCAAGGTTGCCGTAATGAGTTTGGACAAGGGAGATGGCACCGTAGATAATGCCAAAAAGGATACCAAAATTGATAGCCTCTTTTAACTGCAAAGGATTTTTACTCATCGCCGGATTGTCAAACTTTATATCAGCAGATGAGGAGTGTTTGTAGAGATAGTAGCTAAATGCCAAACCGCTGATGGCAGCTGCCAAATATGCAATACTTAGTTTCCATGCCAAAGATGGGTCTATGACAAAAGCTTCAAACAAAACTCTTAGATACATTATACTGCAAGCTATGGCAACTCCTCCGGCATAATTGTTTATAAGGTTGAATTGTTTGTGAAACAGCTCTGAGAGTGAAATGGATACCGCAGTAGATGATATAAGACCTCCGGCAGCTCCTGTTAAAAAAACACCATGTTTTTGTCCCAAAACTTTTATGGCAACATATCCTACAAAAGATATACCCGCGATGATGACAGCCATCAGCCAAGTTTTATAGGGATTGAAAAGATGATATGGTCCTATCATTTTATCAGGAAGTATGGGAAGCACAACAAAACTCATAGCAAGCAAAAGTGTTACGGCATGGATATCATTTTGGCTTATATGAGATTCAAGCTGTTTTAGTCTTGGTTTTATCTCAAGTATGATTATCATAACCACACCTATAAAAACAGCATAATTTTTAAGACCTGCCCACACCATCAAACCCAAAAGAAAAGTAACAAGTGCGGATATCTGAGTAGTCATTCCGTAATGCTTATTTTCATATACTTTAAAAACATACGAGCCAAATATAAAAATGGATACAACAATACCCAAAGTCAAAGCAAACCCTGGTATCTTACCATCAATCCAACCTGCCAGATAACCAAGCAGAGCTATGAAAGAAAAAGTTCTGCTGCCTGCAAAATAACTTGTGTCATTTTTGTATATATGTATCATAGAGCGTTGCATACCTATGATAAAACCAAGCACCAAAACAAGAATGATTGATTTTACTATTTGACTATCCATTGTTTTTTCCTTTTTTGGATTTGACTACCCACCATTCAAAAGATTTGTACAATTCCACAGCTATAAATATAGGCAATGCCACCTCTATTATCATTAGCCAGTCACTCCATTTAAGAGCCACCGTATGAAGAGCATTTTGAAGAAACGGAACATATACGGCTGCTATTTGAGCCAAAATTGTCAAAGACCAGGCAAGAATAAGCCATGGATTGGTAAAAAAGCCTATAACAGGCATAGGTGCATGAAGGCTTCTGTAATTAAACACATTCATTTTTTCCAATATTATGATGCCTGTAAATGCTACGGTTTGAGCCAAAGTAACAGCCTGCGCGTTTGACATACCCGTTTGAAGATAGTGATGAAAGAGCCAAAGAGTCCCTCCGCCTATATATCCACCCAAAAGCAGTATCATTATAATGCCCCTGGTTTCCAAAAATGGAGCATTTACCGTGCGGGGAGGTCTTTGCATCAAGCCTTTTTCAGCAGGCTCTACCCCAAGTGCGACTGCAGTCATACCGTCAGTTACTAGATTCATCCACAGGATTTGAACAGGAAGAAGTATCAAAGGTCCTCCTATGAGGATATTTACAAATATCGCTACTACTTCACCTGTGTTGGAAGAGAGTAAATATGTAACAAATTTTTTGATATTGTCATACTGTCTTCTTCCCTCTTTTATCGCTCTTATAATGGAAGCAAAATTATCATCGAGTAAAATCATATCCGAAGCACCCTTTGCCACATCTGTTCCTCTTTTCCCCATAGCTATGCCGATATCCGCCTGTTTTAGTGCCGGTGCATCATTGACTCCGTCTCCTGTCATAGCGGTGACATATTTTTCTGATTGGAGTATTTGGACGATTCTTAGTTTGTCTTTTGGTGTCGTTCTGGCAAAGATAACATTTTCCCTCAGTGCCTCTTTTAGTTCATCATCACTCATTTTTGAAAGTTCGCTTCCGGTAATAGCTCTTGAGGGGTCAAGTCCTATCTCTCTCGCTATGGCCATAGCGGTCAAAGGTGCATCCCCTGTTATCATTATGACTTTTATGCCGGCTTGTTTTGCGGTATTTATGGCATTTGGCACTTCTTCTCTTGGAGGATCGATTATGCCTACCACTCCAAGCAGAGTCAAATCTTTTTCAACATTTTCAGGACTTAGTTCGACGCCCTTGTCAAGCTCTCTTGTTGCCAATGCCAAAGTCCTTAATCCCTGTTTTGCCATATCTGTATAAGCTTTTTCAAACTCTTTTTTTACAGTTTCATTTAACGGTTTTACTTCATTTCCGTCAAAATAGTATGATGCAAGTTGCAACAAAACTTCAGGGGCACCTTTTGTATAAACGGTTTTGGCTCCATCTTCTTTTACGATGACGCTCATCCTTTTTCTGTTTGAATTAAAAGAAAATTCACTGATGATATTTGCTTCAGATGGGGTAAGCCATGCTTTATAAGCAGCAACTATCAAAGATGCTTCAGTAGGTTCACCTATGATTTTCCAACTGTTTTTCTCTTTGGCAAGTGTGGCGTGATTGCAAATAAGACCTGTTTTTAAAAGAGTTAAAAGATTTTTTTTGTTTTTGTAGTCTATCTTTTTACTGTTTTGTGCGAAATGACCTGCGGGGTCATATCCGCTTCCTGTCACATCTATCCACTCGTTAAAAAGCCATATCTTTCTAAGAGTCATTTGGTTTTGGGTGAGAGTTCCTGTTTTGTCAGTACATATGACATTGGCACTTCCCAAATTTTCCGCTGCCTGAAGTTTCCTTAAAAGCGCATGTTTTTTTACCATAGCTTTAACGCCGAGTGCCAGGGTTATGGTAACAACTGCCGGCAAGCCTTCAGGTACGACTGCAACGGCAAGTGAAACACCTGTCAAAAACATATCAAGCAGTTTTTTTCCAAAAAGATATCCTATGATGGCAACAAGAGCTGAAATGCTTACAGAGAAGATACCCAGCTTTTCTCCTAAAACAGCCAACTTTTTCTGTAAAGGAGTTTTTGTTTGCTTAATTTCGCTTGTAAGCTTTGCGATTTTGCCAAATTCGGTATCGGTTCCTGTTGCCACAACAACACCTTTTGCGTATCCGTTCGTTACATTTGTGCCCATCCAAACCATATCGCTTTGCATTGAAAGAGGCTGGTCTGCGGCAACTGCATTTACTGATTTTGAGACAGAGACAGATTCTCCTGTGAGTGCTGATTCGTCAACTTTTAAGTTTACTGCCGATAGAAGTCTCATATCGGCAGGAATTTTATCTCCCAGTTCAATAAGCACAATATCGCCGGGGACCAGCTGCTGGGCATTTATACTTTGTTCCTTGCCGTCTCTGATGACTTTGCATTTTAAAGAGAGCATTTTTTGCAGTGCTTCTATTGCTTTTTCAGCTTTATACTCTTGAACAAATCCCAAAATGGCATTTAAAATGATGATAGCGAGTATGGTTATAGCATCACCTATCTCTCCGATGGCAAAAGATATGATTGTAGCAACCATGAGTATGATTATCAAAATATCCGTAAACTGTCTAAAAAGTATCAGGTACCATTTTTGTTTTTTCAATTTTTTTATAGTGTTATAGCCATATACCAAGACTCTTTTTTTTGCTTCTTTTGTGCTTAGCCCTTTTTTTGGATCTGTATTTAAAGTTTTCAGTATCTCTTTTATACTTTTAGTGTGCCATAATGCAGGCGGTTTACCGTGTTTGGGCGGTGTAGGTTTGCTTGTGATATTTGATACTCCTTTCATCTAAAAATCTCCTTTCCAAGAAGCAAAGCTCCTTGTAAATTCCTCTCACTAAAGCTTTGCC
>CAZMKH010000143.1:0-1098 GCA_964566455.1 uncultured Campylobacteraceae bacterium
CCTGTAAATACTCTTCACAAAATAGTCCATATATAGATATTATTGTTAAAAAAGGAGAGATAATTATTAAAGATAATGGTATAGGCATAGAAAATATAGATAAAATTTTTGATAGATTTTATAAAGAAAATGAAAGAGGTCTAGGCATAGGATTGAATATAGTAAAAAAACTTTGTAAAGAATTAAATATATCCATTGATATAGAAAGTAAAAAAAATAAAGGAACAATAGTAAAACTAACACTTAACTAACACTCCTATGTAATAATTTCATTACAAAATTAATCATAGGAGGTTAAAGATGAAGAGATTGGTTTTAGCAGCTTTGTTAGCTGCAGGAATTTTAAACGCAACTGATTTTACACAAATGACAACTGAAGAGTTGGTTGCAGCAAGAGGTACGGTAGCACCAGAGGATCAAGCTGCTTTTCAAGAAGAGTTGCAAAGCAGACTAAGTACAATGACTACTGAAGAGAAGCAGGCTTTAGGTATATCGCCAAAAGGATATGGTGACATGACAGGATCTGCTCCTCAAGATGGCACAGGCTTAGGCAATACCGGCGAATCTACAGGAGGCGGAATGGGCGGAATGGGTTCAAGTGGAATGGGCGGAATGGGCTCAGGTGGCGGTCATGGCGGCGGTCATGGCGGAGGAAGAAGATAAAAAGGAGGAAAAAATGAAGGTAAAAAACATACTTTTATCAATGGTAGTTTTGGGTTATTTGGGAGCGAATGCAGCAGACACGACTGATACCACAACTGATACAACAGTTACAACCGATACAACTGCAACGCTTGAAAATGAAACAGTTGACCAGTTGATACAGCAAATGGAGCAAACACAAGCTCAAAATAGGTATAGGTATATGAATGCTATTAAAGCAAAAATTAGCAAAATGAATGAAGATGCTCGAGAAGAAAAAATTAAAGAGATACAAGATAAAATCCAAGCTAAAGAAGCAGAGGTTGCCGAAAAAAGAGCCCAAGCTGCAGAAAATGCAATAGGAAAAGCTAATGGTATATCAAGCGATATGGGTCCAGGAGGCATGGGAAGTGCTGGCGGTGGTATGGGAGACGGCATGGGAGACGGCATGGGAGA
>CAZMKH010000143.1:1198-3879 GCA_964566455.1 uncultured Campylobacteraceae bacterium
GGCGGTGGTGCCGGCGGTGGCATGAGATAAAAAAATTATGGAGAAAGCAATGAGTAAAATATATTTTTCATTAATCCTTATCTTTATTGTTACTATTTTTGTTGGTTGTGTTGCACCAAATACTGCAAATATTGATACCGACAAAGATGGTGTAATAGATGCAAGAGATGCGTGTCCATCAACTCCAGCTTTGGCTCTTGTTGACAAGTATGGATGTGCATTAGATAGTGATACGGATGGAGTTATAGACTTGTATGACAAGTGTCCCAATACACCATTTTCAGACTTGGTCAATAAAGATGGATGTAGTGTAAAATAGGTTTACCATTTATTTACCTCTCTGGAATATAATTTCAAAAATATTTCAGGGAGGTAAAAATGAGAGATAAAATCCTTATAATTTTATCAACACTGCTCATAATAGCTGTAGGTATAGAAGGATACTATCTATATAAAATGAATGATAAATTAAACTCTAAAGAGTCATACTACAAACCTGTTCACAAAATAGTAAAAGTACCAAAAACAGTCGTTTCTACATCTGTTAAAAAAAATAAAATTCAACCAAATGACCCTTTCAGGCAGTTTGCTTTAAGTAACAATCTAAATATAAACCCTTTCAAAGAGTTTCAAAAGATGCAAGAAGAGATGAATAAAGTATTCGGCTCTTTTAACGCAAGATTTCAAAATGATCCTGACTTTGATAAATTTTTTAAAGATTTTACTGTCTCTCCATCACTTGATATGAAAGATATGGGGGATAAATATGTTATCAATGTCAACATCCCCGGCTCAAAAGAGAATAACATCAAAGTAAGTGTAAAAAATCATATACTAAAAGTTGAAGCAAAAACTTCCAGCAAGATAGACAAAAAAGGTTCACATTTCATTCAGCAGGAAAGATATATAGGAAACTTTGAAAGAGAGATAACACTGCCGAGTGATGCTGATGAAAATTCTCTAAAAACCAAATACATAAATGGAGTTTTAGTAATCACATTAAAGAAAAAATAAGCCTTTAAGCAATAATGAAGTAAAATACTCCTTTGTATGTTAGGCATTTGCATAAACTAACATAAGGAGTATTTTATGAAAATGTTTTGTGTTGAAAATGGATATTTGACGGAAGAAAAAGTTGATGTGTTGGATTTGAACAAACCTGTACATCAAGTTTTTTTTACCCACATCTCAAACCAGGAGATGAAAACCTGGCTTTTTGAAAATGATTTTCCTGAGCAAATTATAGAAGATATCATGAGTGAGGACCAAACTCCGGTATTTGATATCATCCCAAACGGTGATGTTACGATACTTAAGCATTTGAGCTTTTCCGGAGATGATTACCTGGATTTTGATACGGCAAATATAGCTATCATAAAGATAAAAAACAAGCTTATTATCGCCTGTGATGAAGATGAGGCGGTTGTTGAGATAGCTAAAAAGTTTGAAAGACGGATGAAACTGCACAAAGCTGATATTATTTTTGAGATATATACCGTGATAGATATTATCATGGATAATTCAATTTTTATGTCTGATATCATAGATGTAAGTCTTGAAGAGCTTGAAGATCAGATAATGAATGAAAGTATAGATGAAAAGCTGGTACAGGAAAAGATATATTATGCCAGAAGAACACTGAACAGACTTGTAAAACTTTTTGTTCAAGAGAGTGATGTAGTAAACAAAGCTTTCAATGCAGTATCTTTGGCAAAGAAAAAGAAGTTAAAGTATGAGATATCTGACCTTAAAGAGCATATTCTCTTTTTGGTAAAAGAAAACAGGACATTATTGGACAGGACGGGATATCTTTTGAACTTTCACATGGGTATTATGTCCAACAGAATGAATGCGGCTATGCAAAGACTGACTGCTATTACTATTATATTTTTGCCATTAACTTTTATAGTTGGAAACTATGGAATGAACTTTGAATATATGCCGGAGCTTCACTGGAAATACGGCTATCTTTTTTCGATAGTTTTAAATATAAGCATAGCAACTGGGATATATTTTTGGCTTAAAAAGAAGAGATGGCTGTAGATGGGATTTAGGATTTAGGATTAAAAAACCAATCACGAATCACGAATCACGAGTTACTAATCACTAATCAAAACAAAGGAGTAAAAATGGATATGGAACACAAAGAGATAGAATCATTAAAAAATGAGATAAAAAAAGAGTTGAAACTGATATATAAAGCAAATATGGAAGCAAGCGGATGGGATATACCTGAGAGGGATGATGAAGAAATGTCAAAACTTATTCTTGAAGCTATGCAGCATGCTTTGGATGAACTTAAAAAAGAGGTATAGCATACCTATTAATTGATAATTAATATCATTATTGTATAATTACACCTAATTTTAACTATAAGGTGTAATTATGCGAAAAGTTTTAGTCCTTGGCGGAGGATTTGCAGGAGTAGAGTCAGCCATATATTTAAGAAAATATGGCTTTGATGTAACTCTTGTCAGCAATAGAGACTACTTTTATATTTACCCCATTTCTATCTGGATACCAACCGGTGATATAAGCTTTAAAGATACAAAAATTTCACTAAAAGAACTTCAAAAAGTACATGGATTTGAGCTTATTATAGATGAGGTAGAGTCTATAAAATCACTTGAAAAAAAAGTTTACTGCAAAGAGCATGAGTTTAGATATGAGTATCTTGTCAT
>CAZMKH010000144.1:0-3862 GCA_964566455.1 uncultured Campylobacteraceae bacterium
AATCATAATTTAAGCCGATATTTGCTTTGATTGGCGGGATTGAAGGAAGATCTGTGTCACTTTGGCCTACCAAAGGATTGTCTTTTTTACCTCTTTGATAAGCTACTCCTCCATCTATATAAAAGCTATCAGTTACAAAATATGTTCCGCTAAATTCAGCTCCATAAAGCTTTGCGTCAACATTTTGGTACTGTTTTGCGGTAGAATTATACACAATAAAATCTTTTAATCTACTGTAAAAAACTTTTGCTTTAAAGGTTGCATTTTCATACTCTCCCTCTACTCCCAAATCACCTTCATAATTTTTCGTTTCATTTAGGTTTGGATTTCCTACAAGATATCCGTCAGTAGCACCGGTTAAATCTTTTAGCCTATCATGAGACTCTTTTGCATCCGGCACTCTTATAGACTTTCCGATGCCGGCAAAATATTTTAATGAACTATTTAAATGATAATATCCGAAAATATATCCGCTTACATCATTATAAGTTTTACTCGGATCGCTGTTTGACGGGTCGATCTTAGTATGATCATATCTTGCTCCGCCGCTTAACTCAAACTTACCGTAACTTTTTTTAGCTTTTGCGTAAAAGCCTACATTATTTGTATCAACATCAGGGATACTTTTATTGAGCGCTATGGGTTTAGTAGTATATTTTTTATAATATCTTCCATCCCAATTTCTTTTGCTAGCTTCCAAACCGTAAAATATCTTGGCTCCATTATAGGAAAACTCATTTTTTATCTTTCCGCCGTATATGGTTGAGCTCATTACATTGGCTACAGCTCCTGCAGCTCCTGCACTCATAAGTCTATATTGATTTGTCATAGGATGATCTACTGTAGAGTAGTAATACTCAAAAGAGAGCTTATCAGAGTATTTTCCCAAATCTTTTAAGATATATTTTACATTATAAAGATCACTATCATCACTTATGGCATCCATTGGAGTTGACGGATAAAGCACATCATCACTTCTGTTGCCTGTATAGCCTAGTTGTAACTCTTGATTGTCAGTTACATTTATATAAACTTTTCCCATAAATGAACTTTTTTTATAAGCATCTCTATCAAATTCACTAGGTTTGTAATTATATGCGGGATTGCTAGTTTTCAATTTTAACTGTTCAGCCATAGTATGACCGTTGCCATCTTCATACTGATCACTTTGCTCAGTTGAAGCTCCTACTAGGACTCTGACTTTATCATTTCCACCGCTTATAAAAGCTGAACCCTTTCTATATCCCCAACTTCCCATATTGAAGTTGATATTACCGTGAAGGTGTTCGGTGGGTTTGTTGGTAGTTACTTTTACCGCACCGCTTAGCGTACCAAAATCCTCAACATCATAAGGTCCTTCTATAACTTCAACATCTTTTATGTTGCTGGTGATGATATGTGAAGTAGGCGGGTCCATTCTGTTTGGACAGGCTCCGTAAATCTTACCGTCATCAACTATAACATTTATATCATCTTTTCTCTGACCTCTCAAGATAATATCATTTGCTATGCCACTTCTTCTTTGTATAGTAATGGATGGAACCTGTTTAGTCAAAGCTTCGGCCAAATCAGCTGATTTTAAATCCTCTCCTGAAACATTTGTAACTTCAGTTTTTATAGCAGTACTTTTTACAGTAACTTTGCTCAGGTCTACACTGTCAACTGCAAATAAACAAATTGCAGTTACAGATGATAAAATAACAACTCTGTTCACTTTCATACACATCTCCTAAAAAATTTTTTAACATTTTAGGACCGATGTGTTAAATAATCGTTAATTTATACCCTATTCCTTTGATATTTTCAATCGTATCTTTTTTTAATATCTTTTTAAGTTTATTTATATAAACTCTTATGGAGCCTTCAGAGTATTCATTGGCACTACTCCAGAGTCTGTTGATAATTTGTTCTTTTGTAACTATTTGACCTTCGTTTTCCAAAAAAAGTTCTAAGAGTTTGATAGTTTTTAAAGGAAGTTTTTTAGGAATACCATCAACCACTACAATCCTTTGTTTATAATCATAATAAGAGTTTTCATTTAATGCCACGGTAGTTTTTACAACTCTCCTTTTCCCCAAAAGCACCTGTATACGATAGAGCAACTCTTCCAAATCAATAGGTTTTTTCATATAGTCATCACATCCGCTTTCATAACCTTTTTTAAGAGTCTCTATATCCTGGTGTGAAGTTATAAATATCGTAGGTCTTTCATCACCGCTTCTTCTTATCATTTTTAAAAATTCCACACCGTTAACGCCGGGGACATTGATATCAAGCAGGTATATATCATAATTGTTGTAGTAACTTTTACTAATAGCCTCTTCACCGTCACTTGCAATATCTATATCAAACCCCTTATCCTCTAAAAAATCTTTTAGGGTTTCTGCAAAAAGAGTATTATCTTCTAAAAGTAAAGTTTTCCATTTTTTATTCATAGTTACAACTATAACTATTTAATGTTAAATATTTGTTAAGGGTATTTCTATATTATTTAAACTTATTGTATCCCCCAAGTGCAAACTTGCTAAAGTACAAACCTATCTGAAATACAACCCTTGCTCTGGGTTTGAAACCGTCTGTATCTCTAAATATAACTCCAGGAGTAAATTCATAGTAGGCAAAATTGTGATAAAAAAATCTTTTATATGAAGTTTGTGCAAGATAGTAATGCAGCTTGAAATTACTATCGTCATCGCTTGAACTAAAGATGGATAATGAGCCGCTTATTCCTTTCCTTGCACTTATATACCTATCAAGTATAAGAGCATTTAAAACTTCATTTGCATGATTGTTGTTTTCGTTGTAGCGATAGGAGTTTAAAAAATTAAATTTGTAATTTTCGGTTATAATTTTTGAAAAGATTAATTGTGCGGTATTGTCCAAATGCTTTTTGGCAAAATATTTTGCATTATTATTAAGCTCCATTTCCCAATTATCTTTATAGTAAAACATTCTTGATATATAAAGTGATATATATCCATCAGGCGAAATTCCACTAAAATGAATTCCTGAACCGTATTTAAGCTTCATATATTTGGTATCTATTTTATCCAAACCGATACCTATGAGATAACTGTTGTCCTGCAGTGTATCGTTTAAGTGGCTGCTGGTTTGCTGGTCTGCTGAAACACTATTTTTAAAATCTTCGAAAATAAGATTGAATCTTTTTTGGGTTTTGGGCAGTCTTATTCTTGCTCTTATATTGAACTTATATGCCATATTTGTATGCTCTTCTGCGTAGGTGTTAAAAGAGAGGTTGATATATGATCTATTTTCGGTATGATACTTAAAATCTTTTCTGGCAAAAAAGGTATCTATTTTATTTGAAGTATTGTATATAAAGTCACTTAAAAGCCTGTGGGTTTTATCCAAGTATCCCAATTCTTCTCCTCCAAAAAGAAAAATCGGGATACAAAGTATAAAAAATATCTTTTTTTTCATGCCTGTTTCCTTAGGCACATTATATCATTTTATACAGGAAGCACCCTTATACTGTCATCAAGCTTCTCTTTTAGTATGGCTTCTATGGCATAGAGAGTTCCTGTTGCACTACTGGCACATCCGCTGCAAGCTCCCAAATATCTTATATAAATATCAGTATAATCTTCATTCTCTTTTATATCAAGGATTTCAAGATTGCCACCATCCATTACAAGCATGGGCCTGATATTTTCATCTATTACCTCTTCTACAGCTTTTAATTTTTGGATGACAGTCATCTCTTTAAAAGGTATCTTGTCTCCGCTTTGCTCACTTTGTTCCAATTTTTCAGCTTCCATTTCAGCCCTTGTTTGAGCCAATATATCCACTAAATAATACTCTCTTTCTTCATGTCCTCCCGGTTTTATACAGGATTTGCAAA
>CAZMKH010000145.1:0-3809 GCA_964566455.1 uncultured Campylobacteraceae bacterium
TCTTTGTCCATTTCAATATAATTGGACTTCTTAAATTTAGTAATTGTTCTTGAAAGTGTTTCGGGGGTTGTGTTTATCAACGCAGCAATTTGACCATTTTTGAGCTGTGAAAAAAGTTCACCATGTTCGATAAGAAGCTTGGCTATCTTTGCTTCTGTCGTTAAAATCATCTCCTGGTGTATTACATTTTGTAAAATTTTTGCTTTTTTGGAAATGGATTTTATAACTTCCATGGAAAAGTTTGGATTTTTAAGGATATTGTCACTCAGTTTTTCATAATCAACTTTCAATACTTTGGAAGCTATAACAGCTTCTGCTGTGGCAGGAAAGGGAAAATTTTCAAAATTTGCCAGTTCGCCTATCAAAGAAACCGGTGTAAACTGATATAAAAACAACTGATGACCCTTTGCGTCAGTCTTATATAGTTTTACAACTCCTTCTATAATAATATGAAGATACTTAGGCTTATCTCCTTCATAAAAAAGAATATCATTTGCATCGAGATTTACCAGGGTCGAAATATCTTCAATCTTTTTAATATTTTCTTCACTCAAACTGTTAAAAAGTGCTATCTCTTTTAGATACATTATTCACTCATTTCTATAAGTTTGTTTTTATCAATTATGGTTATATTGCGCCTGTCATCTATATCTATATATTTTTTTCTTTTAAAATCATTTATTATCCTTGAGAGAGTTTCCGGTGTCATATTGAGTCTTTTTGAGATATCGGTATAAGTCACACCGTTAAAATCATTAATATTACTTAGTATAAATCTTGCTACTCTCTCTTTTGTTGTTAAAAAACTGCTGTCTATCACTTGCATAAGAGCTATAATTCTTTTATACAATGAATTTACCAACTCTTTACAAAAAAACAACTCTTTACAAAAATTAATACCCAATTTTTTATATTCTATCTTTAATATTTTGCACTTTGTTGCACATTCGGCGGTAATGGGGTACGGTATATTATAAAATACCGCAACTTCTCCTAAAAAATCTACCGCTTTTACCATGTGGATATGAAGTTGCTTTCCCTTGGAATTGGTTTTATGCACATTGACTCTCCCGTCCAAGAGCAAAAAAAGATACTTTGGCTCATCTTGTTCGTAATATACAATATCACCTGGTTGATACTCAACCAATGTAGAATTTCTATTTATGATATCAATATGAGCATCATCAAATTTTTTAAAAAAAGATATTTTCTTTAACCCAATCATACTTCTCCCATTGCGATAGTGTTACTTTATTGTATATAATCTTTGCTTAATTTCTAATCAGTTGGAAAAATTAAGAGATGATAGGGTAAAATACTAACTCAAAAAAAGAATTGTCAAGGAGATTAAATTGGTATTGATAGTTACTGTTATACAAATGCTGCAAATGATTATAAATCTTTATATATGGGTTGTTATCATTGCTGCTTTGATTAGTTGGGTAAGGCCCGATCCGTACAATCCTATAGTTCAGACCCTTTACAGACTGACTGAGCCTGTATATGCGTATATAAGAAGATACATACCTACTGTTATCGGAGGAATTGATTTGGCTCCTTTGATAGTGATATTCGGTTTGCAATTTATTGAACTGTTACTTTCAAATCTGCTTAGATCTATGTAAATGAAATTTTCTTTCTTCTTATTCCTTTTGTCCGGTATAATTTTTTCAAAAGAGATTACACTGGACTTTTTAAATTCAAAACCCAAGAGTATATATAAAGATTATTATATCTGGAGATATTTGGATAACAATATCAGTTCAAAAACCGCACTGAAACTTTTAGGGGATACAAAAAGGGTAAATAGAAAAATTTTTATAAAATTTGCCAAAAAAATAGATGACAAAAATTATAAAAAGATTTTGAAATGCTATAAAATGAAGCCCAAGGAGTTTTTAAAAAGTGATGCTGATTGTATTAAGATAGGATTTAGCAGCTATGATGCAACAAAACTATCTCCAAAAGAGTTGGGGGTGATTGATAAAAAAATCTCCAAAACATATCCCGAACTTCACAATATTTATCAAATTTTACTAAGCAACAAGCCTTTCAAACAACTCATAAAAAGTGATAAAGATACATTTTTTGATACTTTCAACAAAGTCGGCTCACTTTACAGAGAAAAACATTTTAACTCTTTTTTAAACAAAAGCTTTTTACAAAAAATAAAAAATGACAAGAGATTTAACCAAACAGTGAAACTTATAATAACAGATGCAAAACTTGACAAACTTCAACGCTCACTGCTTGATATAAACAGTTCAAATTTAAATGCAAGAACCAATTTCTTTCTGTTTTTAAATGCAGTTAAAAAAAAGAGAAAAGAGTTGGCAAAAAAGTATCTTTTGCTTGCAGGGAAAAAGTTTTATTTTAGATTTGACAAAGATAAAGTTTTGTTCTGGAGATATCTTGTTTATAAAGATTTGGACTCGCTGTATAAGCTCACAAAAAGTTTTGATGCCAATATTTACTCTTTGTATGCTTTGGAAAAACTAGGTATTCAACCGTCAAATATAAAAGTTCTTAGAGAGTGCAAACACTCAAAACCTTTTGCAAACATAACAAAACCTTTTAAATGGCTACAGATACTTGGTAAATTAAACAGTAAAGATACAAACTTAACAAAATTTTCAAAAAAATTTAACAGTTGCGAAGAGTTGCCTGTAAAGTCATTTATTCTCGAAAGAGCCGATTTTAAAAACTATAATTATTTTATTTTTCCATATTATAGATATCTAAAAAAATACAAAAAAGATAGGCAAGCGCTTATACTCGCTATCGCGAGACAGGAGAGTCGTTTTATACCCTCTTCCATTTCATCTTCATATGCTCTTGGCATGATGCAGTTTATGCCTTTTTTGGCAAAAGCTACAGCAAAGCAAAAAAAGATAAAAAATTTTGACCTTGATGATATGTTTCAGCCCAAAATTGCTTACAGTTTTGCTTATGAACATTTAAATTATCTTCAAAAAAAGCTAAAATACCCTCTTTTTATAGCTTATGCATATAACGGGGGTATAGGTTTCACTAAAAGAATGTTAAAGAGCGGTTTGTTCAAAAATGGTGCTTATGAGCCTTTTTTAAGCATGGAGCTTGTTCCTTATGATGAAAGTAGACGCTATGCAAAAAAGGTTTTGGCAAATTATGTTATATATAAAAACATTTTGGGAGAAAAAGCAAGCATCAGAACTCTTTTGAAAAAGTTAAATTGACCTTGTTGTGCTGCTCATTTTCAAAAGTAAGCTTTAGAGTTTTTGTTTTTTGTTTTGGAAATTTTATAAGATAATATTCACTCCATCTGTTTTTGATAGGAATTAGTTTTAGTATTTTGCTGTTTTTGTCAAGTATCTCTATATCATCCATAAAAACATTGTTATTTAGCCTGATTTGATAAAAGGGATTGTTGTTTTCTTTTGACTTGTCATTTTGTTTGCTAAGATATATACTTACAAGAAAATTTTCTTTTGAATCATCTATTTCAGATGTTTTTACGGGATTTAGATAAGTAGCAAGTATAAAAATTTTGCTGCTTTGGTTTGCAAGTTCACCTTTTGCAGTATTTACCATACTGAGCTCTTGCACTCTTTGTGGGTCAAGTTTATCAATGGTAATCTTTTTCGTGCATCCAAACATAAAAAAAAGTATTATAAAAAATGGAAAAATTTTTAGCATTATAGAACTTTTAGGTTTTATTTTTTTGAAGTATATCAAAAAATGATAATAATTTTATTAAATAATAAAAACAATTGTTGTAAAATACCACATCTTTTTAACCCAAATTTTGCAATAGAGTTTGTTGCAGTAGT
>CAZMKH010000146.1:0-3778 GCA_964566455.1 uncultured Campylobacteraceae bacterium
CAGTAATGACCGCCAAAGTTCCCTCGCTAGCTATCAAGATGCCTGCTATGTTATATCCCGCAACATCTTTTATGGTTTTTTTGCCGGCTCGTATAATTTCTCCGTTTGGTAAAACCGCTCTTAAAGCCATGACAAAGTCTTTTGTTATACCATACTTTGCCGCTCTCATGCCGCCTGCATTTTCACTGACATTGCCTCCAAGTGTAGAGTAGTCTTGACTAGCAGGATCCGGCGGATAAAAGAGTCCTACCTCTTCAACCGCATTTTGCAAGTCCCTGTTTATAACTCCGGGCTGGACTCTTGCAACCATATTTTGCATATCAATTTCAAGTATTTTATTCATATGTTTTTCAAAGCATAGCATTATACCGCCGTTTGCGGGAAGTGCACCGCCTGTAAAACCGCTGCCGGCACCTCTTGGAGTGATAACTATTTTATTTTCATTGCAGTATTTTAAAATCTTGCTTACATCACTTTCATCTCTTGGGAAGATAACAGCATCAGGCTCATATCTTGTTTTGGTTGCATCGTATGAGTAGGCTAACAAATGAGCTTTGTCATCATAAACATTCTCTTTTCCGACAAGATTTTTAAAAAACTCTATATCCTTTTCACTCATTTTGTTACCTTAAAAGCATTTTGTAGTGATTGTTATAGTCTGTTATCTTTGATTTGCCGAAGCTAAGCCACGAAGCATCTATATCTTTTATTCTGGAGTAAAAAGGTACTATAGTTTTATTTTCTTTTGTTTTTAATCTTTCTTGTTTGATAACTTTGAAACTGTTACAGTCCACAAAGTAGCCCTCTTTATTTACAGCAAAGTAAAGAAGTGAAAATGAGTAATCTTTACACATATTTTGAAAATCTTCTTTGTTTGGTGAAGGGTTGCTGTCGGCAAAAAGTTTTGCCGCAAAAAGGTCAGGATGAAGCCAGTTTATATCGTTGTGTTTTGTAGTAACTTCTTTATAGGTTTTATAATTTGGTGTAATTGCCAAAGCATGGTTATATAAATAGTTAAGTATCACTGTATCTCCGGTAGTCGGAAGTATCATAGGAACCGGTAAAACATCTTGTTTCAAGTCACCAAATTTTCTAAATCTTACCTTTATATAGTCACTATTTTTATCTACAACTATAACTTTTGCCACTATAGTTGAGTGCTGTTTTGAGTAGGAGTGCACAACTACTCCGCTTGAGCCGATTTTGACATTTGGTGAATTTTTCAGTGTTGCGATATTGCCGTCAATTGATAAAATCTCTGATTTGTACTCCAAAAATTTTGCATTTAAAAGTGTCAAACTTACTAAAAAAAGAGAAAAAAATATTTTTTTCATAAAAACCTTTCGTAAATAATTGTGATATTATACTAAAAGTGGATTAAAAATTGCTTTTGAAAAAACAAAAAGGTATAATTCCAAAAAATAAGTGGAGTAAAAAATTGAGGTTTATTTTTTTAATATTTTTTATCATAAGTAGTTATTTGTTCGGTGCTACTAAGCTTGTTGAACAAAAATGGGAAAAGGGAAAAACTTTTTTAAATTTTTTAGAAGATCATAAAATGCCGCTCAAGCTTTATTACAATCTAGACACAGGTGACAAAGAGCTTACTTCTGAGATAATAGCCGGAACAAGGTATCAGATACTCCAGGATAACAATGGCATTGTTGAGCAGGTTTTGATACCTGTTGGAGAAGAGTTGCAGATACATATAGGTAAAGATAACGGAAAATATTTTGTAAATTTACTGCCTATCATTTACGAAACAAAACACAAGGTACTTGAAACCGAGATAGAAACTTCACCTTATAATGACATAATAAAATCAACCAACAATTATCTTTTGGCAAATGAATTTATCCAATCATATAAAAACAGTATAAATTTCAAAAGAGATATCAGAAAGGGTGATAAACTTGTTGTTGTTTATACACAAAAAGTAAGACTTGGAAGGCAGCTTGGCAATCCCATCATAGAAGCTTCCATGATAGAAACGAGAGGAGTAAAACACTACATCTACAGATATAAAGGAAGATACTATAATGAAAAAGGCAAAGAGTTGGAAGGCTTTTTTCTTGCACAGCCCTGCAGATACACAAGAATTTCAGATAGATTTACATATAAAAGATGGCATCCCATACTTCACAGATACAGAGCCCATTTAGGTATAGATTTTGCTGCTCCCATAGGTACTCCTGTGCATGCCGCGGGTGACGGAAGGGTGATATTTGCCGGAAGAAAAGGCGGATACGGAAACTGCATCATCATAAGGCATACCGGTGGATACAAAACACTTTATGGGCATTTAAGAAGATTTGCAAGAGGTGTTAGAAGAGGAAGATATGTCAAAAAAGGTAAAACCATAGGATATGTAGGCTCAACAGGGCTCAGTACCGGTCCTCATCTGCATTTTGGTCTATATAAAAACAACCATGCCATAAATCCTGCAAGCACTATAAAAGTAGCCAAGAGTATTTTAAGAGGCAAAGCAAAAAGAGATTTTTTAACTTATGTAAAAAAATACAACAAAGAGATAAAAGTTGCCATCAATGATAAAGTTACTCCGAAAAAAGAGGAGTCTTTTGCTTTTTATATGGATGTAAAAAGAACAAAAACCAGCAACTAATCATCATATCTCTTAAGAAGAGTTTGATAGTTGTCGATGCGTCTGTCTCTTAAAAAGGGCCATATATCTCTTCTTTGCTTGGTATGGTTTTTATCTATCAAGACTACTTGACACATTTCACTTTTGTCATCAAGTCTGCAAAGTATCTCTCCTCCCGCGTCACATACAAAAGAGTTTCCCCAAAATCTTATACCTTTCAAACAGCTAGTTTCATCTTTTTCAAATCCTACTCTATTGACTGATATCAGGGGTAAGCCATTGGTGATAGCATGGGATCTCTGCACAGTTATCCAACTATCAAGCTGCCTTTGTTTTTCTTCTTTACTATCTTCATCAAACCATCCTATGGCAGTAGGATAGATAAGTATTTCAGCCCCTTTTAGAGCCATTATCCTTGCAGCTTCGGGATACCATTGATCCCAACATACCAAAACTCCAAGTCTGCCCACACTGGTATCAATTGGCTCAAATCCCAAATCGCCCGGAGTAAAGTAAAATTTTTCATAAAATCCGGGGTCATCAGGGATATGCATTTTTCTATACTTCCCTGCAACGCTTCCATCTTTTTCAAAGACCACTGCAGTATTGTGGTAAAGCCCGGGAGCTCTTTTTTCAAATAAAGATGTAACCAAAACCATTTCATACTCTTTGGCGATGTTGCTCCAAAATTCTATATCTTTTTGAAAGCTGTCTGCTTTTTCAAAGTTTTTTGTATCTTCATTGATACAAAAATATCTGTCCTGGTGCAACTCTTGAAGCACAGCGAGTTTTACATTTTGCTCTTTTGCTTGTTCTAAAAGATATAAAGTTTGCTCAATTGTTTTTTGTTTGTTACTATGAAAAGCCTGTTGTATAAGTGCAATTTTTACAGTCATATCAAACCTCTTTTTTTAGGTAGATTATATTATAATATATTAAAATTTGATATAAAGCGGTGTTTATGAAATATTTTAGTATTGTATTTTTTATAACTTTTTTAACAGTTGGAATATTTGCTTTTGATAAAAAAGATTTGCAAACATTAAAAAATGGGGATGACTGCACAGGGTGTGATCTTAGAAATGCCGATTTGCACGGGATGTATCTTGAGGGTTTTGATCTAAGGGCATCTCTAAAAACCCTATGCACTGATAGCTTTATGAGGTTTTTTATAGA
>CAZMKH010000147.1:0-3734 GCA_964566455.1 uncultured Campylobacteraceae bacterium
GTATAAACAATTTGAGGGTAAAAATTTTTTATACTTTAAAGATTTAAACGATCAGGAATTTGTTAGAAATATAATAACCAAATCAAAAAGAAAAAATCCTTATGTAGAATTTTTATGGTATAAACCTTATAGCAACAAAATAAAAAGAAAAATTACCTATGCAAAATATATCAAAGAATTAAATATAATTATTGGCTCCGGTAGATATATCAATAATGACAAACTCATAAAAAATTATTTAATCAATAAAATAGAAAAACAAAAATTTGACGATGACAATTTTATCTTGGTTTATAAAATAAAAAGTTTAAACAATTTAAAAAAACACTCTTTTGAGTTGCTTAGAAAAAATATAAAAGACACAAAAGAGATATTGGATGCTATTGGAACAATATTGTTAAATAGTCGATATGAAGGCAGTATATTTTATACAATCAACAATAAACTTGTATACACCCTTTATCTTCCGAAACAAAAAATTCTTATTTTACAAGGAGTTGATCTTAGACGCATCAACTCAATCATTAAAAAAGAGACAGAAAAGTCCAATATCTTTTTACAAAAAAAGATATTTTTAATGATTGTCGGAGTTTTGTTTGTTGCATTGATATTTTTTATACTCTCTTATATCGTTGGTAAAAAAATAGAAAATATATTTAAAAATTATAGAAAAAAACTATTAAGCAACGAAAAAAAGTATCAACTTCTTTTCAATCACAGCAATGATGGATTTATAATATCAAAAATAGATAAAAACAGTAATAGTAAAATTATAAATGCCAACAGTATAGCCAAACAAATAACCGGCTTTAATAAAAAACTGATAGGCAAAGATTTTTTCTTACTTTTTAAAGATTTTGATAAATACTTTTTGTTGGAAAAAAATAGAATTTATGGAAAGTTTATATTGTTAACCAGGCATAAAAATAAAAAATCAATTGAGCTTAGTTGTGTAATCTACAAATACAATGAAGAGACTCTTTTATTTGCATCACTTAGAGATATAACTGAAAGAATAAATCTTCAAAAAGAGAAAGAAAAGCAAGAGAGCCTGCTTATACAAAAGTCAAAAATGGCCGCAATGGGAGAAATGATTGGAAATATTGCACATCAATGGAGACAGCCTATATCTCAGCTTTCTGGATTATTTTTTGATATCGAAATGGCATATGACTATAACGAACTAGATAAGAAGTATTTGTCAAAAAGAGTAGAGGAGGCAAATGACTTACTTGAGTACATGTCCAAAACAATAGATGATTTTAAAGAATTTTATAAACCAAATATGCCAAAAGAAAAGTTTTCTCTTTATGATAATATCAATAAAACCATTGCTATTATCAACCCTTCTTTAAAGTATCATTACATAAAAATCAAAACCAAAATAGACAAGAAGATTTATATAAACAGTTATTCAAATGAACTCTCGCAAGTACTATTAAATATTATTTCAAATTCAAAAGAGATTGCCATTGAAAGAAATATCAAAAATCCTGTTATCACAATCTCTACAAATATCATCGACAATAATCTTGTTATAAGCATAGAAGATAATTGCGGGGGTATAGAAAATAAAATTTTTGATAAAATTTTCGAACCATATTTTACAACAAAGTACAACTATGGAACAGGGATAGGTCTATATATGTCAAAAATGATCATAGAAAATAAAATAAATGGAAAAATTGTTGCACATAATTCAAAAAATGGTGCAATTTTTTCTATCTATATCGACGGAAAAGAAGTTGAAAGAGTTGTATAAAAAGATAGATTCGGGTGTTATGTATATGCTTGGAGCATCAGTATGTTTCGCTCTTGTCGGTGCATTTGCAAAAGTTTTATCAGCAAGTCTGCCATCAGTTGAAATAGTATTTTTTAGAAATTTTTTTACTTTGTTGTTAATTGTGTCAACTATTTATAAATACCCCATACAGCAAAAAGGGGGGAGACCATATCTGCTATTTTTCAGGGCATTGATGGGACTTTTGGGAATATTGGCATTTTATTACAATATAGCTCACATAACATTAGCCGATGCTATGACTTTTTCAAGAACATCACCGATATGGACAGCAATATTTGCTTATATCTTTCTTAAAGAAAAAATAGGAAAAAAAGGATGGTTTGCGGTATTTGTAGGTTTCATCGGAGTAGTTTTGATCATGAAGCCAAATGGAGAAAATTTTTTAAAAGCAGATATCATAGGTATTTTTAGCGGCATAGCGGCAGGTCTTGCATATACCAGCATAAGAGAATTGAAAAAATTTTATGATACAAGAGTTATCATTATATCATTTATGGTCCTTGGATCATTTTTTCCTGCTGTTTTTATGCTGGTTTCAAAGTACTGCTTTTGTAAAGAATTGGATTTTATATTTGCCCACTTTATAATGCCTGAAAATTTACAATGGATTTATATTTTATTTTTAGGTATGTTTTCAGCTATAGCACAAACTCTGATGACAAAAGCATATGGCTATTCTAAAGCTGCTATAGTTGGCATAAGTAGTTATTCTGTAATCATATTTTCTATACTTGTCGGCTTTGCATTGGGGGATCCACTCCCTGATATTATCGGTTTTTTAGGCATACTACTTGTTATCTTTGGGGGAGTACTTGTAGCTTTCAAATAGTACCCCTCCTGTAAATCAAATCTCATCTTCCTCATCTTTTGGATGAAGCAACTCTTCTATCTTTTTTGAGAGAGTTTTTTTGTCTATTTTATGACTTTTTTTCATGTAAATGTTTTCTTCAAGCTGATTTACTATCTCTTTTATCTTTTGACTTTTGGAAACATAGGGCAAAAGTATCTTCAAAAGCTCTTTGTCACTTTTTGCCTTTCTTATTTCATAAGATAACGGATGTTCACTGCTCTCTTTTTTAAATCTTTTTAGATATTTTAGATTGGATAGTAAAAATCCCACAAAAAGCCCAATAATCAGATATATCCACTTTTCAAAAGGATTGCTTTCTTTATAAACTATCTTTTTTACAATCTCTTTATTTGGAGTGGATGCATTTGTGATAAGCTTGTGATTTGTCGGCACAGCTTGAAAACTCCCTCCGCCTGTTACTTTTATCTTGATGGGCTTTGTTTTGATAGTTTTTACTTTTTGTTCATCCTTGTCAAAATAGGTAAACTTAATTGAAGGTATCACAAAGTCACTATCACTTACAAGTGCAAACTTTTGTGTAAAAACACCCTTGTAAACCCCATTTTCAAGATATGTATCTCTTTTTGGCTTATTTTTATAAACTGTGGCATTTGGTACCTTAAGCTCAAAACTGTCTATATCGTCTATATTGCCCTCGCCTCTTATGGTCAGGGTTAGATTTACCGGTTTGTTTGCTTTTGTTATCTCTTTGTCCACACCGGCTTTTATACTGAATTTTCCAAATACACTTACACCGCTTGGAAGCGGTTTGACTTTTATCTTCAACTCATTTGAAAAAAGATTTTTCCATCTTATTCTTTGAAGTACAAAAGAGAACGCATCTCGTATCTGAACTCTTTTTGCGATGGCAACTTTTACGGGAGAAATGGTAAAATTGCCTGCTTGCTGAGGGATAAGTACATAAGTTATATTATGTATGACATAGTCACCTACGACTTGCTTTCTGTCTTTTCCGTCACTTTTAGCCCAAAAGTTTGAAAAGGTGGGATTGGCAAACTGCACTGCTTCTACGGGTACATCTCTTTTTTGTCTAAAGATTATCTTCAAAGTTATCGGCTC
>CAZMKH010000148.1:0-3731 GCA_964566455.1 uncultured Campylobacteraceae bacterium
CCGGTATGAAAGTAACACTTTCTCATTTTGTAACAAACTTAAAAGATACGGACAACTTAAGAGTTGTATGGTATCCCGAAGAAAAACCAAAAGATATAACAAGCAGATACAGAGGTGTTCACAGACTTACCCACAGAGAGGACGGAAGTGTAAGATGTGTGGCATGTTTTATGTGTGCTACGGCATGTCCGGCTGAGTGTATATTTATCGAAGCCAAAGAAAGAGAAGACGGCATAGATGAAAAAGAGCCCAAAAGATTTGATATAGATTTGCTTGAGTGTGTATTTTGCGGAGAGTGTGTGGAAGCCTGTCCTTGCGATGCCATCCGTATGGATACCGGTATTTTTAGCTTTATCGGTAAAAAAAGAGAGGACTTTATCCTTACAAAAGATAAACTTTTGGCAAATAAAGAGTTTAAGGAGAGAGAGTAAACATGAACATTATATTTTTTATCCTCTCATTTTTTGCAATTTTTAGTGCTATTGCTATGGTATATGCAAAAGAGCCGATGACAAGTGCGCTAAGCTTTATAGTTACACTTCTTAGTCTTGCGGGACTCTTTGCACTTTTTAGTGCTACATTTTTATTTTTAGTGCAAATTATCGTATATGCGGGAGCGATTATAACTTTGATGCTTTTGATAATAATGTTTTTAAATATACAGGAAGAAAATTTACCCAAAGAGCCTAAAAAGCTTAGAAATATCATCATATCCGCCATAATTGTCATACCTGTAGATATAGCTGTTTTAAAAGCACTGCATACACTGCCCCAAAAGGACATGTCTGTGATTGATGAGGGATTTGGCGGTGTTAAGGCCCTTGGAATGGTTCTTTATAAAGATTGGCTTTTACCGTTTGAATTGATTTCAATACTTCTGATAGTCTCTTTGATAGGTGCTATCATATTTGCCAAAAGGAAGATATGATGAGCTTCTATGGCGTAATGGTTGTCGCTATTTTACTTTTTAGTATAGGCGCAGTCGGTGTAATATCAAGAAGAAATATTTTTGTTATATATATGTCATTGGAATTAATGTTAAATGCCATAAATTTGATGTTTATATCTGCTTCAAGATATTTTCATAATATGGATGGACAAGTGATATCGCTTATGATTATAGCCATCAGTGCAGCTGAAGCAGCTTTGTTTTTATCTTTGGTCGTACTTCTTTATAAGAGAAAAGGCTCGCTTGATGCTGATATATTTAACAAACTTTCTCAACACAGGGATAAAGCATGAATTCATATCTTTTGTGGATAGTGTTGTCTCCGCTTGTCGGCTCAATACTCTTAGGCTTGTTTTACTTATACAGTATAAAGATTCAAAAGATTAACAACCTTGTATTTACCGTTATTGCACTTTTGACTCCTTTAGTCAGTTTTATTTTGAGCTTTTTGATTTTTTTGAAACTCGACAGTGGTTCAAAAGATATGAGGTATATTGCATTTAAGTGGCTGAAGGTTTCAAACTTTGATATAAACATTGCCTTTTTGGCAGACCATCTCTCTATATTTATGGCTCTGTTTGTAACCTTTATAGGCTGGTTGATACATATATATGCCGCCGGCTACATGAAAGGCGATGAAGGATATGGTAAATTTTTCTCATATTTCAACCTTTTTTTGGGAATGATGCTGGTTTTGGTATTGGCTGACAATCCCATAGTTATGTTTTTTGGATGGGAAGGGGTCGGGCTTTGTTCATATCTTTTGATAAGTTTTTATTACCGTGATGCCCAAAATGTAGTAGCGGGCAATAAAGCTTTTATAGTAAACAGAGTAGGAGACTTTGGTTTTGTCATAGGCCTGGCAACCTTGTTTGTATATATAGGCCATTTGGGTTTTGACTATGCGTCCTTGGCACAGCATATCGATGATATTCCCAAAAGTACACTCTCTTTTATAGCTTTTTTTCTTTTTGTCGGAGCCATGGGTAAATCTGCTCAGATACCTTTGTATGTGTGGCTACCTGACGCAATGGCCGGACCTACACCGGTATCAGCTTTGATTCATGCCGCTACAATGGTAACAGCAGGAGTCTATATGGTATCAAGATTTCATTTTTTGTATGTGCTTACTCCAAATATCGGAGAATTTATAGCCATTATAGGAGCTGTATCTTCGCTCTTTGCAGCAGTAATAGCCATGAAGCAAAGAGATATAAAGAAAATTTTGGCATATTCAACCATGTCTCAACTGGGGTATATGTTTGTAGCTGTTGGACTTGGCTTTTACAGTGCAGGACTTTTTCATGTCTTTACTCATGCTTTTTTCAAAGCACTTCTTTTTATGGGTGCGGGTGCAGTAATACTACAACTTCATCATGAGCAGGATATTTTTCACATGGGAGAGATGAAAGAGGCCTCCAAGACAACTTACTGGACATTTTTAGTAGCCACTTTGGCAATTTGCGGTATCTTTCCTTTTGCAGGATTTTTCAGTAAGGATGAGATACTTTTTAATGCATTTGCAAGCGGTCATTATACTCTGTGGGCTGTAGAGCTTTTTACTGCGGGGCTTACGGCATATTATATGTTTAGACTCTTTTTTACGGTTTTTATAGCACCAAAAAGCAGCAAACGAGTTAAAAATCCTTCAAATCTTTCACCATTTGTAACTTATCCTCTTGTTATCCTAGCTATAGGCTCGGTGATTGCGGGTTTTATAGGAGTGCCAAAGATACTGGGCGGAGGCAACTTGGTTGCACACTGGCTTTCATTTCTTGGAGACAAAGATATCGAGACATCGCATTTTATTGAGTTTTCACTTATGGTTCTCAATACAACAGTCGTGCTTATAGGAATATATGCAGCATACAAAAAATTTGCCCATATTGACATGAGTAAAGATATAAAACTCTCAGGTGTTATTTACAATAAATTTTATATTGACGAGATATATGATGTACTTTTTGTAAAAAGTTTACAAAACCTAAGTAATTTTATAGGCAAAGTATTTGATAAAAAGTTTATTGACGGAACGGTTATGATGTTTGCCAAATCGTTTTACAATATGGGTGAATTTGTCTCAACGCTTCAAAATGGAAATGTAAGATTTTACGCATTTTCAATGTTGGCGGGAATTAGTGCATTTTTTACTTATTTGATATATGTGATGGGGTGAGATTATGGATGTTGGAATATTGACTTATATTATATTTACCCCTATGGCGATGGCATTTGTGCTTATGATTTCAAAAGCTGACGCAAAGACCACAAGAAACTTTGCTTTTTTGACAGGTATAGTTATACTTGTTCTTTCTTTTAAGGTATTTTTGGACTTTGAGCCGGTTTCATATATGCAGTTTATTGAGTATCATCCGTGGATAGAGAGTTATGGCATAAGCTACTATGTCGGGATTGACGGATTTTCTCTTGTGATATTGATACTTATTGCGGTTTTGGTGCCCTCGGGTTATCTTCTTTTGTGGGAAGGCAGAACAAAAGGGTACTGGATAAGTATGCTGCTTATTGAAAGCGGTATGCTTGGAGCTTTGTTTTCTTTGGATTTGATTCTTTTTTACTTTTTTTGGGAAACAATGGTGTTGCCTGTATTTTTGATTATCGGAATGTTTGGACATGAGGAAAAGGTTTTCTCGACTTTGAAATTTACCATTTATACTATAAGCGGCTCTTTGTTTATGTTTTTGGCGATTTTATACCTTGGTATCACTTTTCATAACGAATTTGACCTGTGGAGTTTTCAACTTATTGACCTTGCAAAGATAAC
>CAZMKH010000149.1:0-2362 GCA_964566455.1 uncultured Campylobacteraceae bacterium
GCATGGCCTATGAGTGCCTCAGCTTGCTCTTTTGCAGGCAGACCGTAAGCCATCCATTTTTTAAGATTGCTTTCATCTTCATTTTCGGGTATATCTTGGAAGAGCGCTTCGCAAGCTCCACAGTGTGTATGACCGCAAACTATGATATTGGATACCTGCAGGTGCATCAAAGCATATTCAATAACCGCTGCAGTAGCACAGCTTTCTCTTTTTGGGTCATAAGGAGGTATAAAATTTCCTATATTTCTTGTTACAAATATCTCTCCCGGGTCAGTGTGGGTTATGAGATTTGGCACAACTCTTGAGTCGCTGCATCCTATAAAAAGTGATTTTGGCGCTTGACCTTTTTGGGCCAACTCTTTAAAAAGATCTACATATTTTCTACCATAACTCTCTTTGAATTTTTTGTGACTTTTTGCCAAGCTTTTTACACCCATTTCAAATCCTTTTTTGTCATAATGCCTGAATTTTACCATATAAATTTATAATTTTAACTAAATAATATTACTATTATATTAGAATATACTAATAAACTCATAAAGGACCGGTATGAATCAAACTATATCATGCATTAGAGTCAATGTTGATGAAAAGGTTATAAGTGACGGCATGGATATGATAAAAAAAGAGGATAATGTATTAAAAGAAAAAGCAAAGTTCTTTTTACTTCTTGGCAACGAAGTGCGTATAAAAATAGTGAGACTTGTTTTGGAATTTGGAAGAATGTGCGTATGTGACCTGGCTGATGTGTTACGTATGAAACAATCTCCTGTATCGCAGCATTTAAGAAAGTTGAAAGATGGGGGTATTCTTATCTCAAAAAGAGAAGGAATGACTGTTTTTTATATGATAAGTCCAGCTGTTATAGATGAGATAAAAAAATGTATAAAGGAAAAATGATGAAATTTTCTATTAATGATAATGTAAAATGTTGCTCAACTACTACTACAAATCCCCACAGTTGCTGTACGCCTCAGCCGGAAGGAAAAAAAGAGTGCCTATGTTGCCACAACAAAGCAAAAGGAGTGTTGGAAAAAACCTTAAATGCTTTACTGAAGAATGAAACAAAAGATTCACTCAAATCCTTGGAAAGTTTTTTTTATTGTAAAACTTCCTCTTGTGATGTTGTTTATTTTAGGGATGATATATTTCTTTATCAAAAAGATTTGAAAGTTACCATAGGTATAAAGGAGGGTGCAAAGCCTGCAAATCTTTGCTACTGTTTTGGATGGACTAAAGAAAAGATAGAAGATGAGATTAAATACACAGGAAAAACAAAAGCACTGAATGATATAAAGGAAAAAATGAAAAATATAGGCTGTTTATGCGAGATAAAAAATCCAAGCGGAAGCTGCTGTCTTGGCGATGTTAAAAAAGCTATAAATAATTTAGTATAATTACAAAAAAACCAAGGTAGAAGTTATGAAAAAATGTATCAACGATTTCTCTCTTTTTGAAGAAATTTGGCATGCTATTTCTCATGGGTTTGGTCTTTTACTCAGCACGTTTGGTTTTGGTGTATTAGTTGCTGTTTCGATATATAGTGGAAGTGTTGCCAAAATACTTACAAGTACAGTTTTTGGACTCGGTCTTTTGGTTATGTATGGATTTTCTACTCTTTATCATGCAATTCCGCACCATAGACCAAAATCAATACTACAGACGCTGGATCATGCATCCATATACATACTGATAGCTGCAACTTACACTCCTGTAGTTATACTGGGTGTTCAAGGGGTGTTTGGATGGATACTCTTTGGCGCGATATGGGGTATGGCACTTTTGGGCATAAGTTTAAAACTGTTTTATCCTAGAAGGTTTGAACTTTTTTCTCTATTGTTATATGCCGTGATGGGATGGCTTATCATTGTAGCAGTTGAGCCCTTTGTAGAGCATGCGGGATGGCTTCCTATGATATTTTTGTTTATCGGCGGTGTGGTTTATACTGCAGGGATATTTTTTTATGCAAAAAGTTCTATCAAACTAAATCATGCATTGTGGCATCTGTTTGTTCTTGGAGGGAGTATTTTTCACTACTTTGCAGTATTTTTACTGGTAAAAAGATAAAGAATATTGTTGTAAATTATGCATACAAATCCAACTTGTTTGTATCGGCAGTAAGTTTTATATCTTTAGTTTGTGACTTGACTTCCGCATTTTTGATATCGGTTTGGATTTTTTTATTTTCTACATTAGTTCCCTCTTTTACTGCTTTTTCATGATTTTGAGAAAATGTTTCCGGTGTGCCCACTTGAATCCTGCTTGGATAAGGTGATCTAAATAAATACTCTTGTACTTGCATATTGACCTCCTTTTTGTGAAGATATATTATTATACCATATTTTGAACCTATTTTAAGTCC
>CAZMKH010000149.1:2462-3708 GCA_964566455.1 uncultured Campylobacteraceae bacterium
GATTTTGAAAAAAAGATAGAAATATCCAAAGAGATACTTGAAAAACTAATGGATCCTTCCATTGCTCTTGAAGAGAGTATGAAACTTTACAAAGAGGGTATAAAAGAGTTGAAAGAGGCTTCCAAAATGCTTGAAAATGCCAAGTTGGAATTTGAAGAGTTGTCAAAAACAGACGAGGACAATTCTTGAATATAGCAGCACTTCAACTCTCAACTTTGCCTATGAGCAAGGCAAAGCTTGATTATTATCTGATGATTTGCAAAAAGAGAAATATATCTTTGGTGCTTTTGGGAGAGTATAATTTAAACAGTTTTTTCAAAGAGCTTGAAGATATGCCAAAAAGCATGATAAAAGAGCAGTCAAACCATAAGATAAGAATTTTAAAAGAACTTTCAAAAGAGTATGGCATTACTATCGTTGCCCCTATTGTACAATTTAAAAAAGATAAGATTTACAAATGCATAGGCAGATTTACACCAAAAGCCGCATATTTTAAAAAACAGCAGTATCTTATCAACTATAAACACTGGAATGAAGAGAAGTTTTTTGATAATGAGATTGAGAGTGATTATGTGCCTATGATATTTCATCATAACGGAGTAAAAGTTGCAGCTATAAACGGTTTTGAGCTTCATTTTGATACTGTTTGGATAGAGATACTTAAAAAAAGAGTAGATTTGGTGCTGTTGCCTACAGTCAGTACTTTCGGCTCAAGAAAAAGATGGGCGGAGCTTATAAAGATAAGAGCTTTTTTAAACAGTGTCTATATACTCAGAGCCAACCGTATCGGGGAGTTTATTCAAAAAGATATCTCATGGAAATTTTATGGAGAGAGTTTTTTGGCTACTCCTTCGGGAGAGCTGCAGTATATGCTAGGACACAAAGAGGAGATGATGATAGCTTATATAGATAAAAATTTACCAAGAATTGCAAAAAAAGAGTGGAGCTTTGCCGCGGCTATTCAAAAAAGAGAGACAGCAAGTGATAATTATGAGGAAAATGAATGACATTTAATGAATATCCCTTTGAAAAATTAAATAAACTTTTAAATGATATAAGTCCCAATAAGAGCTTTGAGCCTTTGAGCCTTACTATTGGCGAGCCGCAATTTGATACACCTCTGTTTATTCAGGATGAATTAAAAGCTCATACTAAGTTACTAAACAAATATGCAAAAACTTCCGGGGAAGAGTTTTTAAAAAATTCCATGAGAGAGTTTGTAAAAAAAAGATTTGGTGTAAGTTTA
>CAZMKH010000150.1:0-3697 GCA_964566455.1 uncultured Campylobacteraceae bacterium
TTGAGATAGACCTCTTAAAAAGTGCATTTGAAACTTTTAAAGAAAAAACTGTATGCGAAAATGCGGAATTTATAGCCCATCTCCAGCCTGTAGTAGTGAAGTGTAATGAGTGCGGCCGGAAAAGTACTCTTGAAAAGTTTGAATATATTTGCCCAAACTGCAAAAGCCCAAACCTGCAAGTGTTAGACGGGGAAGATATGTATCTTATGAGTTTGGAGATGGAGTAGGCTTATTTATCTTTTGGATTTTTTGTAAGATTGATGATAAAGTATCCCACTACGCCTATGGCAACGATAACTATACCTACAAGTTTATAAACCACGATTAACCCCATTTTTTTAAAAAATATTGTATCATATTAAACCCAAATTTTACGATAGTAAATCCTAACAAAAGGTTTGGGATAAGTTTTAAAAAGGTAGAGATATGAAATATTTTCTTATGATTGTCGGTCTGTTTTCTATGCTTTTTGCACAAAAAGTTTTTGTGGGCCCTCCGTATGAAAGAAGTATAACTGTTTACAGTAACGGAGTAGCTTTTGTACAAGAAAGTAAGGAGTTTGCACTCAAAAAAAGCGGTAGTGCCTATATCATTTATGAAGGTGTACCAAACTCTATCATCATTGATAGCATACTGCCGGAGTTTTCCGATAGAAGTACTTTGCTTTATTCTCAAACTTTTGAAAAAAACAGAGTCGATTCCAGTACGCTTTTGAAGTACTATAAAAAACATACTTTGCCTGTAAAATTTTTTAAGCCTACAAGTAACACAAGCGAAAGAGTTTTATCAGACGGGTATATTTTATCGGGTAGTTCATATGTAACCATCAAAGATAAAAACGGTAAAATTTATCTCACATCTTTAAAAGATATAATTTTCCCCGCTCTTCCAAAGGAACTCTCTTTGACAAAACCAAGTCTTACATGGAGAGTTGATGGTGAAAAAGGCAGGCAAAGTGTAAAACTTTCATATCTTGCAAGAGGTATCAAGTGGAAAGCAAACTATACTCTAAACCTTGAAAAAAAAGCAAAACTAACAGGGTGGATTACGATAGATAACAACAGCGGAATCTCTTATAAGGGTATGAAGATTTATTGTATTGCGGGAAATGTCAATATCATAAGGGGTATAAACAGAGCCTCGAATATGATGCTAAAAAGTGCTATACCTGTTATGAGTGATAAATTGAGTATAAAAGAGGAGTCATTTGGCGGGTTTCATTTGTACAAAATTCCTTTTAAAGAAGATATTGAACTTGGCTCAAAACAGATAAAATTTATATCAAAAAACAGAGTCAAATATGATGAGTTTGCAAAATTGGACTGGAATATTCCTGTATATCCTTTAAGAGGAGTAAAAAAGTACTCATTTTCTCATATCATTCATACGAAAAATATTAAAGCCTCGGGGCTTGGTTTGCCTTTACCGAAAGGAAAAGTAAGGGTTTACAAAAAAGATAAAAGTGACAATGTTCATTTTATAGGAGAGAGTTCTATCGGGCAAACTCCTGTAAAAGATGACATATATCTAAATATCGGTAAATTTTTTGATATAAAAGCCAAAATCACACAGAGCATTTTTAAAGCTTCAAAAAACAGACACTATATCTACTCAAAAACCAATATAAAAATATCCAATGAAGATGAAAAAACCAGAGTCATAAAGCTGGATAGTTTTTACAATGCTTTTGGTAATTATAAGATAAAAAGCAGTTGCAATGGAATTTGCAAACAAGAAAATATTTCGAGTAATTTAAAAAGATTTACTATTATTTTGCCTTCTCATAAAAGTTATGATTTTGATATAGAGTATGAGTTGGATAATTGATGAGGATAATTCTTGCTTTTGTTTTGGTACTTTTTCTTAGCGGTTGCGCTTCCAAAGAAGATAGTTTTGTAAGCACTGTTTTCCAAACCAAAGGTGCAACTTTGATGAAAGAGTACAGGCAGGCACTTGATAAGTTTTTACTTCAACTCGGAAGAAAACTGATACTGAGAAATAAAGAAATTTTTTCTAAGGATATACTTTTCTATATAAGAAATGACATAAACAATAATGCCAATACTATCAACCTGCCCCTGGTTTCCTCAACAGATGAAACAAACTTCAAAGAGTATATCAAGATAGCATTTTCTCAAAAAAAGATAAAAAAGAGAGGGGATTATCTTCTTGTGGGACTTTATAAAATGTTTTACTGGAGTTTCGAAGCAAAAAGTTTTCACAAACTAAGTGCTTTGCAGTATGACGGCAACAAACTTCAAGAGGCATATGAGATACTTCAGGCTGTTGCTTGGAAGATAAAAGTTGCAAAAGATAACAGAGGTAACTATCTGTATCTTACATGGCAAAACAATTGGCAGGTTGAATTGCAAAAGAGACTCAAAAGAGGAGAAAAACTGACTACAAAACTTATAAAATCTCTAAAATATATAAAAAATAAAAAAGAGAGTTTACTTTCTCCTTCCAATCTTTCCTTTGAGGCACTTTTTGCTAAAATGCTGTTTGTTTATGAAAGAGCCTTAAAAACTGTGGGAGTTGAGCCTAAAAGTTTGGGTGTTGATGCACTTAGAACTATATTTTTAATGTTATAGGAGAGTTGATGAAAAAATTTGTAGTTTTGATTTTGGTTAGTATGAGTTTAATGTGGGCAAAGGGTGATATTTTTTCATATCTTGATAAATGTTCAAAAGCCAACTATGAAAAACTGCAACAAATTTTAAAACAAAAGCCAAACTTGAAAATATATGATAAAGCCGGTCAAACTCCGTTGACAAAGGTAGCGCAATCTTTACAAAACTGTTACTACAACCAACCTTTGGCAAAAAGCATGATAGACAGTTCGGATATCCTGGATACACCAAACAAAGAGGGTGATACTCCATTGCTTCTGTCTTTACGACTGAACAAGGACAAATACTTTGCAAAACTGTTGATAAAAGAGGGAGCCGAAGTAAATGCCGTATCAAAAAAAGATGGTAAAACCCCTTTGATGTTGGCTGCTATAAACGGCGATGAAGATATGGCAAGGATACTAAGTGAAAGACATGCAAAAAGAGGCATAAAAGACAAAACCGGCAAGAGTGCGTTTGATTATGCCGTACAAAGTGGAAATATAAAAATAGTTCAAAGAGTTTATGCTGATAGAAGAGGAAAATTTGCATTTTTAACCAAAGATAACAAACCGGTTCTTTTGCAATTGACAAAAAAAGGATTTCATTTAAAAGATAAAAAACTTGATAGTAAAAAGATACTTTTTTTGTATGCAAATCATAAGATATACAATACTCTTTGCAAATCAAATTTAAAATCCGATACTTTATATCTGGTTATGATAAATTATGATGAAAATACAGATATGTATAAAACCTGCAAAAGCAATGTAGAGATAGTAAAATTTAATGAAGATTTTTACAAGATTTTGCTAAGAGCTTTAAGATGGAGAACACCTCCGATGTTTTTACTTAGAAACAGCAGTGGAAGTATTGTATCTTCAGGTATTGATATGAAGGCACTTGAAAGAGTAATCCGGTAGAAAATCTACCGGTTATTTACCAAGGATTTTTTTAACTTCCTCTTTTGTTTTTACAACATCTCCGCTTCCGTGGATGACTTGCGGTATACAAGAAGTACAAACATAAACCTCTTCGCCTCTGCATATTGACTTAAGATATACTTTGTTATCATTTTCATTTGACTC
>CAZMKH010000151.1:0-3688 GCA_964566455.1 uncultured Campylobacteraceae bacterium
CACTGCCAAGATGTACATGTTTTTTTGCTTTTACTTTTGGGGTATCAAGCCTGCTTTCATACAAACCTACTTCCATATAATACTCTTGAAGTTTGCATTCGCCTGCCTGGTCACATATAGGACAGTCTATAGGATGGTTGATGAGCTCAAGCTCTAAAATACCTCGCTTGACCTTTTCTATCTTCTCACCTTTGGTGCGAACAACCATTCCATCTTTTACAATGGTGTCACAAGCTATCTGAGGTCTTTTTTGCCCCTCAATTTCAACCATACACATCCTGCAGTTGCCGTCAGGTCCCAATGCTTCATGGTAGCAAAAATGAGGCACAGATATACCGTTTTTGAGCATCACATCTATAAGCAACGCTCCGTCATTGACTTCAATCTCTTTGTTGTCAATATTTACAGTAAGCATAATTCCTACTTTTTAAAGGTAAAAACCTTTGTTTTTAAACCATAATTCTACACTCTACAAACTTTAATGAAGCTGTAAAAAGTTTTAAATATATATTAAAGTAAAAATATGTGTGATTTGCTACTTATTTAAATCACACATATTATTTTATATATTTTAGTCAAAGGGAAGAACAACTCCTCCACCAGGAGCAATTTTGACATCAGTTTGAGCTTCACCACTATTATTGGATTTTTTTGAGTTTTGTTTTACTCTTCTTAGAATCATCCCCTTGTTAGCAATCCCACTAAGAAGCTTAGCATAGGAAATTTTTGGTCTAACTGTTGTAATTTTTATACTTCCAGCTTCAATCTCTTCATATCCTAAAAATTCGTGAGTATATGGATCGGTAAGCCTTTCACCTTTTTTGTAAACTTTAAAAATATCACCCTTGTGTATGCTATTGCCGCCTTGATTTATTATAATATTATTGGCTGTAACTGCTACTACCATTGGGGGGTAGATATTGTCTATAATGTGATTTAAAATCTCTCCCGCTATCTTGTCCATACTCAAGGCAACAATAGCTTCAGCTGATTTATTTGATGCACTTTCTCCTAAAGTAAAAGAAGATGAAACTGTTTCACTCCACTTTATCTGCTGAGTAGCCATTGCTAAAATTCTATATGATATAGTTGCTTCACACATAACTTGTGAAGTTTCCGGGATGCCTATATTGTTATGGTCAGTCATATTATCTACTTTATAATCCAAAATTTGTCCTACAACGAGATAATCACTACCTAATCTTTTACCAAGCTTTAAAAGTTCATTTTTAGCTGAATCTCCTGATAGAATGAAATTTTTTTCAAGATTATAGTATTTGCTATTTTCCCTATCAAGCACTGTGAATTTTCTTGATTGGGTTATTTTGGAAACAAGAGCTTGAGTAAATCTTTTTGATACAATTTTTCCACTTGTATAACTACCTAAAACCAAATATGAATTTTTATATTCAAACGGAATAACTGATAACTTTCTTCTCTTGTTAGGGTTAAAGCCTGGAGTTTTGTACTTGAGCATTTTTATGCGTATTTTTACGATCCATTCTCCACCTTGCTTGTAACTATCTAAAATGCTATAACTTCTTATAAAACCTCTTGTTGCCTCTTGGATTTGCTTGATGGAGTGCTCAATTATTGATACACCATGAGAACTATCTCCATCTATTGAAATTCCCAATTCTTTTATAGACTTAGTATAAGCTCTTTTAGCATTGATAGCCACACCTTGAGTCTGTTTTATTGCCTCAATAAGTGCATTTCTAACTGCTTCTGCTCTTGTTTGTCCAGAACCCTCGGTAACAAGATAAGTTGTTTGAATTTTTCCAAACAAAAATAGTGGCAACAAAACAAGCAATAATAAAATTTTATTTTTCATTACCCAGTCCTCTTAAAAATCATTTGTATCATTTACAGTTTTGCTAACTTGTATACTCTCTCTGTAATTATGTTTTTTATTTTTATGTTTAACGCCATATTTCCCGCTATTGAAGTTGTTGGCTGCTTTTAGAGTACTGTACTTCCAAGCCCTAACAGTTCCAACAAATTTGACGCCATCTTTTGTAGTGTATCTCCAAGTTTTTACAGTGCTTACTCCTTTTAAACTCATATGCGCACTACTTCTTGCACTGTTGTTTGTAATCTTTATGATATTTTTAATTGTTTTTTCTATAGTATCGCTATCTGGTTTTACTTTTCTTTCAACATATTTTTTTATCTCTTCGCCATTTTTTCTACTTTCCCTAGAACTCATATAACCATTGACAATTTCTGAAAGCTGTGCATCTGCATTACTAATAGCATTTGCCTTAGCCTCTTTTTTAAGTTGATCATTGATGTAATTATCATCACCGTCTTTTGAATAGGAGCCAATCCCATAAGATATGATCATAGGTGTACCATCTTTATCATAAGCAAGACGAACTCCAAAAGTACTTAAATACTCTTTTTTATTTTGCGGCAACAAATCACTTATATCTCTTCCTCTTCCTTTTATCAAAGGTTTTCTTTGGAGTCTTATATCTTTTACTATTTGGATAGTTTTTGGAGTTGCGATAGCAACTACGCCCACAACTACTCTACCGCTTTTGTCGCTTACTATGGCTGTTTGAACCGGAAAAAGTCCTGCTATACTGCCGGATGCTTTTCTAATGGAATTTTTTATGAATTTATCCCTAAAGATATCCTTTTTTAATTTTGGTGTCATTTTTGCCAATTCTTCGGGACTTACACCAAGTTTAACTAACTCTTTATCCAGTTTTTTGTCTGTCACATCTAAACTTTTATCAAATATCCTTAAAATTTTACCAAGAAATCCTTTTGCGCTAGGATTTGGAAGTTCAATCTGTTTTGCATTTGTTGATCTATCTGAATAAAAAGACTTTACTTTATCAACAATATTTCTACCAAATCTTGCCATGAGATATTGATTTTGCAAATCCATCATAGCCTTATCGTAAGCATTAACCAAAGCATCACCGTATTGTGGATCTGATGGTTTTAGTGAAACACTTTGGCTTGCAAAAAAGAGATATTTTTCATTATTTTCACCAAACTCTTCTACGCCAAATCTTTTAATCACACCGTATGCCCAGTCTTCAATGCTATCGCTCGCATCTTCTATAAGTACCGGTTTTGCCATTTTGTTTATTTCATTTACATCTTTTTGATTGATTATATCATCTGCATTTACTGCTATAATCGAAACTAAAAAAGAAAATATTATAGCTACTAATTTTTTCATGTTTATTCCTTACCAGTTTACACTTTTGCTACTACCGGCTTTGCTGATAACTGTTTCACCTTCCCAGTATGCAAGACCTGTTTTTATATCTGTTAAAGTTAACTGAATATAGTAGTCAACTTTTGTTTCTCCATCAGACATTGTTGCTGTTCTTTGGATAATTTTTCCAGAGAGTGAAAAATCAGGAGCTATCATTTGACCTTTTTTTGCTACAGTTCTTTGGTTAAATTCATCAGACTTTCTAAGTTTTCTAGCTTCATAACTCATACTATCTTCCGCACCTCCTGCCCTTACCGCAGTAGTAACAACAACTTTTCCACTTTGAAGTAGCGATATTCTTATACTCTTTACCAATTGATCCATGTCTATTCTTTGGGTAGTGTCATTGATAAAAGTTGAAATTGCTAAAACATACCTTCCGCCACCTGGCTTGTTGAGTGCTCCACTTCTTAACATAGATTGCACCGCATCCATAGAGGCTTTTCTAAA
>CAZMKH010000152.1:0-3683 GCA_964566455.1 uncultured Campylobacteraceae bacterium
CATTCTCCGCTAAATTTTAAATTTTCTACATCATTTAGAGCATCAAAGTTTCTAATGGTAGTAGTGCCATGTTTTTTAAAGAGTTTTGCATGCAAATCTATAATATCACTGCTTGCGGTATCAAGTGCTACTGTATTTACCCCTCGAGCCAAAGTTTGAAGATTTGCCTCTGGTCCTACAACTTCACGAAATTTATCCATCATATCAAAAGCATTTTCATTTAGATAAAAAAACGGACTTTGAAATCTAGCGCCTCCTCCAAATTCAAAATGGCTTATACCTGCCTCTTTTGCGACTGAGACGACATCTATAAAATCTTCAAGCAAAACTCTTGCTCCAAAGACAGATTGAAAACCGTCTCTGAAACTTGTATCCATTATATCTATAAGTTTCTTTGCCATATTTTTTCCTTATCTATTTTCTATGCTCTATTATGGCAGCTGTGATGGCTGCCACTACTTCATCATCATTTGATACTTCTTCTTGCGGTCGTTTTGTAGGAGTTGGGGTTTTTTTTGCGGGAGGAAAATATTTTTGGACTATTTTTGATTCTATTTTAAGAACTATTACCATCAGGTACAAAAAAACATACACTGTGGTCATGCCCAAAACTAAGAATTTGACACCCTCTTCAATCAGTACAATATCATCCATTTTAATTCCTAAAAATAATCTAGTTGGAATTTTAACATTATAATCATTAAATAAAAGCTTAAATCGGAAAAATTTTATCTATACATTACAAAAAAGTTTAGTTATTGCAACTTGGAATAGATTCACTGTCACTTGCAAACTCTTGTAAAAATCTATACATTCGTCCTTTTTCTTTTTTGAAGTCACTTGAGTTTATATATTTCAATACAGTTGGGTTGTCTTTGTGAAAATCCTTCAAATCTTTGACATCATCTGTAAAAAAGCTTTTCCATTCATCCTGCGTTGCAACATTTCCCCACATTTTACCGGTACCGTGACAGGATGAGCATCTTTTTAGATAGTATTTTTGACCTTTTTTCTCTTTTGCTCCAAACAAAGCAACTGCAACAATTGCTAATACAAAAACAATCTTTCTCAATTTAACTTCCTTAAATTAGGTTTTAGGATTTAGGTTTTAGAAACCAATAACTAATCACGAGTCACGAGTCACGTATCACTATTGTATCTCATACTTTTTGCCATAAAGTCTTTTAAATCTTTTCAACGCATCTTTTCCCCATTTTATGAGTTGTTCGGGTGTCCAAAAACCGTATATAATCATATGTTTTTTACCGTTTCTTGCCAGTTTTTCTTCATTTGGTCCCATAAAAATAAATGCGGGTGTGATACTCACTATAAACCTTGGAGGTGCCTGATCACTTACATCATCCTCAATGGCATCAGAACCTGTTGAAGTATCAAGTTCAAGTTTTATAAAATTTTTATCAAGAAATTTTTTTACTTTTGGATTTGGCAAAACCTGCTCTATTACTTTAGGACAGTAAAAACAACTTCTTGAGTGTAAAAACAAGATTATAGGTTTTTTTGCTTTTACGGCAGCCTCTTTTGCATCGTCTACATCATTTCTCCAGTCCATCCCCAATTCTGAAGCACTTAAAGATAGTATAGTCAAAAGTATTGCCAGGAAATAAACCGCTTTTTTCATCATATAACCTTTTATTATAAAAATTATTATATATAGTAGTATAAGTTTTTTAAATAATTTATGGAATATTACATCTTATTTTCTTAAATAAATATAAATTTCATAAAATACTATTTTTTATCAGAAAAAGCACTTTAAAGGCACTTTTGTTTGTTATGATTTCGTATAGTCAAGTAAATTGACAAAAAACAAAAAGGAGAGAAAATGCTAAGATCAGGTTTAAGCAAAGTTGCACTCTTTGTGATCTTGCTGTCTTCTTGGGCTTTTGCCGACTGTATGTCGTGTCACAAAGGCATAGAAGATATAAGGCACAAAGATTCACAAATGATGCAACAGATCAAAGCAATGGGTGCAGGCGTCGGTGATCCAAACGGCTGTATTATCTGCCACGGCGGTAATCCAAAAGCCACCACCAAAAAAGAGGCTCACATGGGAGCTCCCGGACACCCTGGAGGACTAGAGGCATTTGTCAGGGATCCCGGAAGTTACTGGGTTATGGATAAAACTTGCGGTCTTTGCCACTCAGATACTGTCAGCAATATGAAAAAAGCTCTTATGGCAACAGAGGCAGGAAAAATTCAAGGTAACTTGCATACTTTTGGTAGTGAAGATACCCAAAAGGTAAAATTCGGCGACTATGCTGTAAAAGATACAGACGGTCAAGTTCCGGCATGGGGAACAAAAACATATAAAAAGTATATGACTGCAATGGTTAAAAAATATACTGACCAATTCCCTACAGAGTTAAAACAACTTCCGCTTCCGCCTAAATCTTCAGCAGATTTGATGCAAAAACCGGGTGAAAGTCATGAAGCTTATATCAAAAGGATGGGATATAACGCCAGTATCTCTTACCAAAGAAGTGACTGTCAAAGATGTCATATCGGTGTAAGAGGTAGAAAAGGAAGAGGTGACTGGAGAGGTATGGGTTGTAGCGCATGTCACATTCCGTATGGCAATGAAGGCATATATGAAGGAAATGATCCTACTATAAATAAAAAAGAGCATGGACACTTGCTTGTTCACGAAATACAGGGAACCAGAGATGCCAAAGTTCATGTTCCAAGTACAGGTGTAACATTCAGTGGAATGCATCCTGAGACTTGTAACTCTTGTCACAACAGAGGTAAAAGAATAGGTGTATCTTTCATGGGTATGATGGAGCAGCCTTACGGTTCACCGCTAATGCCTGGTGGAAAAGCTCAGAGCAAAACCCACGGAAAAAGATATACTCACTTAAAAGCAGATATTCACTTTAAAGCAGGTATGACCTGTCAAGATTGTCATACATCTATAGATATGCACGGTGATGGAAATATTGCTGGAACTACTTTGGGTCAAGTAGAAATAGAGTGTTCAGACTGTCACGGTACAACTACTAAATTTCCTTGGGAGTTAAAAGTAGGATATGGTGAAAATGAGTTGGCTGTAGGAGCACCTGAGGGCCCAAGAGGATTGGCAAAAACACTTCCTGCTTGGATGCAACAAGGTATGGTTTACAATTCTGAGGGAGGCTACTTGTTATCAACTAGAGGTAACCCATTAGGTAATGT
Source organism: uncultured Campylobacteraceae bacterium (assembly GCA_964566455.1). Classification (GTDB taxonomy): domain Bacteria; phylum Campylobacterota; class Campylobacteria; order Campylobacterales; family JALSKU01; genus JALSKU01. The sequence goes on from CAZMKH010000152.1 coordinate 3,193, forward strand.
TGTCAAGAAAAAAGGATCAAATACAGTTATAGCTCATTTGGCTAGTGGAAAAGATTTAGTTGTACCTCTTTTAAAAGAGAGACAAATCAAAAAGCAACTATCTAAAGAAGCTGAAGTTGCAATGTATTCCGTAAAAGCACATATGGAAAAATTAGAGTGCTATGCTTGTCACTCAAGCTGGGCACCACAGTGCTACGGATGTCATGTAAAAACTGACTATAGAAAAGGCAAGAGTAAAATTGACTGGATAGCAAGTGGTTCTACTCACTTTAAAAACGGTGAAACAAGCGAATCAATCCTGGGAACAAAAGGTAAAAAACAGATAGGTAAATCAAGTGAGACCAGAAGTTATACAGAGTGGGAAGATCCAATCCTAGGAATAAACGGAGAAGGTCTTGTAACTCCAATAATTCCAGGGTGTCAAGTAACTTATACTGTTATAGGTCCAAAAGGTGAAACTCTTATACTCAACAAACAGGCAAGAGTTCATG
>CAZMKH010000153.1:0-1208 GCA_964566455.1 uncultured Campylobacteraceae bacterium
ATGATGTTAAGCGGTGAGGATGATGAAAAAAATGCTATCATATCCATTCACCCCGGAGCCGGCGGTACTGAGAGTCAGGATTGGGCAAGCATGATATACAGAATGTATCTAAGATGGGCTGAGAGGGAAGGATACAAAGTAGAAGTGCTTGACTATCAGGAAGCTGATGAAGCAGGTATCAAAGATGTTAGCTTTATCATCAAGGGGGAGAATGCCTACGGATATCTAAAGGTTGAAAACGGCATACACAGACTTGTCCGTATAAGTCCATTTGACAGTAATGCCAAAAGACATACATCTTTTTGTTCGGTTATGGTCAGCCCTGAAATTGATGATGATATAGAGATAGTGATAGAAGATAAAGATATAAGAGTAGATACCTATAGAGCAAGTGGAGCAGGCGGTCAGCATGTAAACAAAACTGACTCAGCCATAAGGATAACCCATATCCCTACAGGCATAGTAGTGCAGTGCCAAAATGACAGAAGTCAGCACAAAAACAGAGCAACAGCGGAAAAGATGCTCAAATCCAGACTGTATGAATTGGAGCTAATGAAGCAAGAAGCTGAAAAAAATGGAGTAGCAAAAAGTGAGATAGGGTGGGGACATCAGATAAGAAGTTATGTTTTAGCCCCATACAGACAGGTAAAAGATAACAGAAGCAACAAAGCCTACTCAAATGTAGATGCTATACTTGACGGAGATATCACAAAAGTTATGGAAGATGTACTTATCGCTTTGAAGTAAGGATGTAGGTTTTTAGGTTTTAGGATATAGTTAAAAGTACTAATCACTAATCACGAGTTACTAATTACTGATTAAAAAGGAGAGTTATGATATATACTATTGATGCGATGCTTACACAGCTTGGCTACACTATAAATGAAAGTGTAAAAAAACAGATGGAAAATATTATAAACAATACCAAAAATTTTATGGACATTCAAAAACATATCATCCAGCTAAATGATGCTCTAAAACCTTTTCAGGCATATATTGCCATGTCAAATTCAAACAATTATCTAAAGATAAAAAATGAATCCCCTATAGAGAGTCTAAAAAAAGTTGATGAAATGATACAAGAGTGGGCAAAAAAATACAAGATAAACTTACAGAAAGTAGAAAATAAAGAGACATATTATATATTGGGGAAAAATTAGTTAAACTTTTCTTCTTATAGTTATCTTTTTGGGTGTAAAAAGCTCAGT
>CAZMKH010000153.1:1308-3659 GCA_964566455.1 uncultured Campylobacteraceae bacterium
TTGCAGGCATTGATTTTTCTTCTTGGCACGGTAGCATGGATATGGAAGAATTTATGCCAAAAATATCTTTTACAAAATGTTTTATGATGCCGGAAGCAACTCTTAGAGTTTTTTTGCACTCATCTTTGGCACAACTCTCAAGAGTAAGCACATCATCTTTAAAACTTACAAACTTTACACTACCTTCAAAGCATTTGCCTGTTTCATAGTTTCTGTCATATAAAGCAGCTATAAGTTTCTTATATCTGTTTTCTGTTTTGGGCTCTTCTTTTTTGATTCGATTCGGTTTAGGCTGCTCTTGTTCTTTGGCGGCATTGTCTTGAGTATAGTTTATCTGTTCAGTTTGGTTGGTTTTGCTTGCAAGAGGTATATTTACGTCTATACTGCTTTCTATAGAGTTAATAAGCTCATCTATTGTTTTTAGTTTTGTTGCTTCAAGCAGCTTGAAAAAAAGCAAAGATATAACAAAGCCGCTGTCCGCATTTAAAAATAGAAGATTTTTAGCTTCACTTAAAATCCTGAAAAATCTATCATAAAGCAATGTAGAAAATCTCACATCATTATTGAAAAATGAATTTTTAAGATAAGCTATCATTTCATCTATGACAACTTCGCTTTCATAACTTTCAAGCTCTTTTGTAAGATTTAACAACTCTTTTTTGTCATTTTTCAATATTATTTCAAAAATATGATCTAAAAATTCCGGATCTACAAGTCCTAGCATATCCGCTACACTCTTGGTATCTATAAAACCCTTTGCATAAATGATGGCTTGATCTAGCAGAGTCAAAGTATCTCTTAGTGAGCCGTTACCCGAGCGGCTGAGCATATCAAGAGCCTCGTTTTCATATCCTATATCTTCTTTATTTAATATATATTCCAAATGATGTTTTATATTTTTGGTGCTTATTCTTTTAAATCTAAAATGTTGAGTTCTAGAAAGTATGGTAGCAGGCAGTTTCAAAGGGTCAGTGGTTGCCAAGATAAATTTTATATACTCAGGCGGCTCTTCAAGTGTTTTTAAAAGTGCGTTGAAAGCTTCACGAGTAAGCATATGAACTTCATCTATGATAAATATCTTGTATCTTGCCATATTCGGCTTATATTTTGTCTGCTCTATCAAATCCCTGATATCATCTATCTTTCTGCTGCTTGCAGCATCCATTTCAATGATGTCTATATGTCTGTTTTCATTGGTAGCAAGACAATTTTCACATACTTCACATGGTTTGGCTGTAGGTCCTTTATCGCACACCAAAGCCTTGGCAAATATTCTGGCCGTAGAAGTTTTTCCGCTTCCTCTGAGTCCGGAAAAAAGATAGGCATGAGAGAGTCTTTTTGAAGACAAAGCACCTGTCAAGACTTGTGTAATGGCATCTTGACCTATAAGTTCTTCAAAAGTTTTTGGTCTGTACTTGAGTGCTAAAACTTCAGACATATTATCCCTGCCTTTTAAAAATATAAAGTATTTTACAATAAAAAAGCTGAGATTATCCTATCCACTCTCTGGCTACTTCTTTTAGGTGGGAGGGGTTTTCTGTGGCATAAAATTTTATATTTGTCTTATTGCTGTTTTTTTTAAGGTTATAGTTTGATTTTAGATACTCTACTATGGCATTTCCTGAATGGATGAGTATAGTATTTGGAAAATATTTTTTATACTCTTTTTCTATGAGTGGGAAGTGGGTACATCCCATGATAAGAGCATCTATGGAGTTTATATCTTTAAAGTAGTGATTCATTGTAGCATCAACTATTTTACCATTGTAAATCTTTTCTTCCACAAGCGGTACAAAAAGAGGTGTAGCTTTTTCTATAATGTTTTTATATCCGTAGGATAGTAAAAGTTTTTTATATTTTCCACTTTTTATAGTTGCTTTTGTTCCGGTTATCAAAATCTTTGCATTTTTTTCTTTTATTTTGTTTTTTACGGCGATTACTCCGGGCTCTATAACCCCTACAACAGGAAAAGGAGCAACTTCTCTTAATTCTTTGATAGCATAAGCACTGACACTGTTACAGGCAATTATAAGAATATCTATATCAAAATTTTTAAAAAACTCCAATGCTTCAAGAGCGTATCTTATGATGGTATTTTTATCTTTCGGACCGTAAGGAACCCGTGCAGTATCACCATAGTATACAATTTCCTCAAAAAGATTGTCCTGTAAAAGAGACTTAACGACACTCAAGCCGCCGACACCGCTGTCAAAAACCCCGGCTTTTGTCATATTAGTCATTCATTATAGATAAAAACTCTTTATTGTCTTTTGTTTTTAAAAGTTTGGAATAGAGGAATTTTAAAGCTTCTATCTCTTCCATTTGACTTATAGCGGTTCTTAATGCCCAAA
>CAZMKH010000154.1:0-1241 GCA_964566455.1 uncultured Campylobacteraceae bacterium
TTTTATTTAAACAAAGAGTTTATATATTTTCTGTCATAGGTGCTGTTATCGCAGCTTTTGGTCTGTGGCTGTTAACCGGCGCTGACGGAATGGACTCTTTTGGAAAAGGGGAGTTTTACTCACTTCTTTGTGCAACATTTTTTGCTATACATATTGTATATACTGCCAAACTTTCCAGAAAATACAATATATTTTTGCTTGTAAGCATAGAGCTTTTAACTGTTGCCGTGCTCTCGCTTTTTGCCTCTTTGGCAATCGATCCTTTTACGCTTCCCAAAGAGTACTCTTATCCACTGATTTTGGCTCTTGTTACAACTGTACTGTTTGCTACTGTTTATGCTCTTTTTATGCAAACTTACATGCAGCAGTTCACCACTCCTGCCAAAACCGCTATCATCTTTACGATGGAGCCGGCAAGTGCCGCAGTTTTTAGTTATTTTTATGCACATGAAATTTTAAACGCTACCCAGATTGTCGGTGCTGTTACTATGCTATCTGCCATGCTAATAGCTGAAATAGGCTCATATTACAGGAATAGATCAAGACTTTGAGATAATTTTTGGACTTATTTTTAAATCTTCTATGTCAGTAAACTGTTTGTAGGTATATGCCTCTATGGCATATCTTCCTATCATTGCGGCATTGTCAGAGCAGTATTTTAACTCGGCTAGTTTTAGTTCAAGTCCATACTCTTTGCATAAAGCCCATATATTTTCTCGCAGGCTCAAGTTTGCACTGGCTCCTCCTACGATACTAAAGACCTTTATCTCAGTCGATATCTTTTTCAATATATTTTTTACCTTATGAAGCAAATGTTGTATAGCAACTTTTTGAAAAGATGCACAAATATCCTCTTTATCTTTTTTGGACAACTCCCCCAAAGATTCTACGGCAAGTCTTACCTGATTTTTAAGTCCCGAGTAGCTAAATGCCAGCCTGTTTGAGTTATAAAGAGGAATGGTAAAATCAAACCTGCTGCTATCTCCATTTTTGGCATACTCTTCTACTTTGGGACCGCCGGGATAACCAAGTCCCAGCATCTTTGCAACTTTATCAAAACTCTCTCCGAAACTGTCATCAAGTGTGGTAGCCAGTACTTCATAATGAAAAAAATCATTGACTTTTAAAACCATAGTATGACCGCCGGAAACCAAAAGAGTTATCATGGGGAAAACCCCGTTTTGCTCTATAAACAAAGATGCGATATGCCCTTTTAAGTGATTGACTGCGATAAGAGGTTT
>CAZMKH010000154.1:1341-3657 GCA_964566455.1 uncultured Campylobacteraceae bacterium
AAAAAAGCTTCTACTCCTATCTCATTGGCAGCATTTACGACTACTCCCATCTCAGGATGGGATAAAATATCATCTTTTATCTGCCATATCGGATATCTTTTTTTATCTATCTTTTCAAATTTTATCTCGTTTATTTCCAGAAGATTTATATTTGGTACAATTTTTAAAGGGGGTTCACTGCCTAAAAGTGCATAAGATATGGGCAGCCTCATATCAGCTCCCGCAAAGTGTGAGGTAGTACTTCCGTCACGAAACTCCAAAAGAGCATGTATGATAGAGTTTCTTTCGATTACGGCATCAACCTTGTCTGTATTAAAAAGCCATTTTGCTTCAAGCAGTTCAAAAAGTTTATTTGTCATTGTTGCGCTATCTATGCTTATCTTTTTTCCCATTTTCCAGTTTGGATGATTGAGTGCATTTTTGGCGGATTGATTTTTTATATCCTCAACACCCATATCTCTAAACGGACCGCCACTTGCGGTTATAACTATACGGTCAATGTTTCTATCATTCAAAAGATACCATATAGCAAAATGTTCACTGTCTATGGGGGTTATTTTGGCACTATCTACAAAAGCTCCGGCAACCACCAGGCTTTCTTTGTTTGCAAGGGCTAATTTTTTACCAAGCTTTAGAGCTTCAAGTGTAGGCTTTAATCCCAAAAAACCTACAAGCGCATTTACTACAAGTTTGCTTTTTGAAAGATTGATAGCTTCTAAAATTCCCTTTTCACCGTAAAGTACATTATTGTGTTCAACTAAAGTTGCTATGCTTTTATCAGCAACGACTACATATTTGGGATGAAACTCTTTTATCTGTTCGTTTAAGAGGGCTGCATTTTTTCCAGCTACCAAAGTTTCCACTTCAAGATGAAACTCTCTTGCGATATTAAGCGCATTGACTCCAATGGAGCCTGTAGAGCCTAGCAGAACCACTTATGCCAAGCCTCTTAAGAGTATAACCATTACAACTCCGGCAAAAAGATAACCGTCAACTCTGTCAAGCACACCTCCATGACCCGGCAATACGGAACCACTGTCCTTCACTCCGGCTTCTCGTTTTAGAAAACTTTCAAAAAGATCACCGTAAACCGAAGCCAAAGAGCTTAATGCCGAGACAAAAAGCGCAAGCCAGAAGCCCACATAATTAAACCCATAAACAGTTCCCACTGCCGTTGCTATAACAATTCCTCCTACAACACCCTCCACGGTTTTGTTTGGCGAAATAGAAGAAAACTTTTTTTTACCTATACTTTTACCAACAAAATAGGCTCCGCTGTCGGTAAATACCACTACAAAGACAAGCCATACAAGTATGCCCATCCCAAAGTCATGATAAAGTGCCAAAATAAACAAAAACGGTGTCATAGGATACAAGAAAGGATAAAGAAGTTTAAAATCGACCTTTTTTTCATAAAGCATTATTGATATGGCTATTATAATGCTTAAAAAAGAGAGATCATCGGGGTTTGGATAAAAAAGTGCTATAAGCCAAATGATGAGGGCCATAGAGTATAAAATATTACTCTTTATCTTGAAAAGATTGATACTTTCATGCATGGCAAATATATATGCCACACCCAAAAACAGCCATGTTATAAAAAAATTATCTATTATTCCAACAAGTGCAACTGCCGCTATCAAAACAAAAGCGGTCAAATACCTTTCTTTGTCTTTTGCAAATTTTTCTTTTAAAGTCATATATTATTTACCTCATACTTTTGAAGCGATTATATCCAAACTATACTTTAATATCCAAAAGATGAGTAGTGCTTTTTTTGTTTTTTTTACTCTTTTCTATCTTGTCCAAAAATTCTGCCTCTTTCTCTTTTTCACCGCTTTGTTCATCTTGCTTTTCTTTTTCATGTTCATTTTCAGGATCTATTTTATAGCTCTCTTCAGTCGGTCTTACCTCTTCTACCTCTTTTTCTTTTTCATTTAAAACCTCAGCGGCCATTACATTTTGTAAGTCAAGTTTGTTTTGAAAATCTATCTGTTTTGAAGCGGGTATTTGCATGTTTTGATTTGCATAAATAACACCGCTGAGAGGAGTAATGGCCATAACAAATCCTTTACATTTTTAGCTTTCAACCTTTAAAGTTTTATAGTTTACATAGTTTACTTTTGCACCATTTATCACTTTGACATTTCGCCTTGGTGTATAATCGACCAAATAATCACTTTTTTGAGTCGTGCTGAATTTTACACACAATTTCGCAGCAAACTCAAGTACATTTTTGGGTACCTCTTTTTTATTGCTCTTTATTATAACATGAGTTGAGGGGATATCTTTAAGATGCATCCAAATATCACTCAT
>CAZMKH010000155.1:0-3634 GCA_964566455.1 uncultured Campylobacteraceae bacterium
TTAATATAAAGATTAGAATATATTTAGTACAATATTAGTCTTATTAACAAAAGGAGATTTATGTTATTAACCAAAGCAAGTGAATATGCACTTTTATCTCTTATTGTAATCTCTAAAGAAAATGATGCTGTTGATGTAGAAACACTTTCAAAAAAACTAAATATTTCAAAAAGTTTTTTGGCAAAAATTCTCCAAAGCCTGGCAAGAAATGGCATACTCATCTCTTACAAAGGTGCAAAAGGAGGTTTCAAGCTTTCAAAAAAACCGGAAGATATTTCTGTGCTTGAAGTCATAGAGTTTGCCGAAAAAAAAGCACCGACTGTTTTTGAATGTTCATCATCACAAAGCGAGTGCAAAAGTAACAAAGCTGATATTTGTCTGATTTGGCCTTTTTTAAACAGGCTTCAGATGAAAATAGATCTTTTTTTATCGGAAATTTCACTAAAAGATATAATGTAAATGCCTTCAAAAAAGAGAAAATTTCTAGGATTTTTAGCTCCCTATATAGATTTTATAGTCAGATCCAAAGATTTGACTATAGTGGCGCTTATTATCGCTATACTTGCTATCATTATTGTACCGCTTCCGAGCTATATGCTGGACTTTTTTCTGACTGTTTCCATATCGGTTTCGGTTTTGATACTTCTTATTTCACTTTATGTTCCAAAGCCGACTGACCTTACAACATTTCCAACCCTTATACTTATCGTAACACTTTACAGACTCTCTTTGAACATCGCGACTACGAGAATGATACTCAGCAAAGGTTACGAAGGACCTTCGGCAGTCAGTAGCATCATAGACAGTTTTGGTCAGTTTGTAGTAGGTGGTAACTATGTCATAGGTATCATTGTCTTTACCATACTTGTTCTTATCAATTTTATAGTCATTACAAAGGGCTCTACCAGGGTTGCCGAAGTTGCAGCAAGATTTACACTTGATGCGATGCCTGGAAAGCAGATGGCTATAGACGCGGACTTAAATGCAGGACTTATTGATGAAAAGACAGCAAGACAAAGAAGAGAGGCTATCATAGGCGAAGCAAACTTTTACGGAGCGATGGATGGTTCGAGCAAATTTGTAAAAGGTGATGCCATTGCAGGCATCATTATCACTATCATAAATATCATAGGCGGTTTTTTGATAGGTATGTTTCAGTATGATATGAGCCTGGCTGACAGTGCAAAAACTTTTACCATACTTACCATAGGTGACGGTTTGGTTTCTCAAATTCCGGCGCTTATTGTATCTACTGCTACAGGTATCATCATAACCCGCTCAAGCGGCTCTACTGAAAATTTTGCTGAAGGTATTATCAATCAACTCGTAAATGAGCAAAAAACACTCTTTATAGTCGGTTTTATCCTCATTATGTTCGCATTGGTACCGGGTTTGCCGACTTTTTCACTTCTTTTTGTAGGAGCACTCTTTTTGGCCCTTGGCTATCTTATCAAAATGAGCAAAGACGGTCATCTTGGAAAAGAGTTTGTCAAAAAAGAGGGGGAAGCCCAAGAGGGGGAAGCAGAGCCTGTTTTGACACCTGAAGAAGAGAGAAAAATAGAAGAGCAAAATCTTGAAGATATACTAAAACAGGAAATTTTGGAACTTGACCTTGGATACCAGCTTGTAAAGCTTGCTGACCCTGCTCAGGGTGGAGATATACTCTCCAGGATAAAAAATATGAGAAAAAAGATAGCAACTGACTATGGCTTTTTGATACCTCAGGTAAGAATTAGGGACAATCTTCACCTTCAGCCCAATGAGTATGAGATACTTTTAAAAGGTGTTTCCATAGGAAAAGGTGAAATTTATGCAGATAAATTTTTAGCCATGGACAGTGGACTCGCAACAGATGAGATAGTGGGAATTCCTACAAAAGAGCCTGCTTTTGGACTTGAGGCTATCTGGATAGAAGCTGATATGAAAGATGAAGCCATCATGAAGGGATATACCGTCATAGACCCTGCTACTGTCATATCAACCCACATGAGTGAACTTATCAAAAAGTATGCAGAAGAGTTGCTCTCCCGCCAGGAAGTCAGCAAACTCATAGAAAATGTAAAAAAAGATTATCCGATAGTTGTCGAAGATTGTTTGAAAGTTGCAAATATCGGACTTATCCAAAAAGTCTTAAAAGCACTTCTTCATGAAAAAATACCTATCAAAGATATGATAACCATACTTGAAAGCATAAGTGATGTAGCCGAAGTTACCAAAAATGTAGATATCATAGTCGAGCAGGTAAGAGCAAAACTTTCAAGAGTTATAACAAATCTGTACAAAGATGAAAAAGGCGTATTGAAACTCCTAACCCTAAATGCTTCAACCGAACAAAAACTCCTGGACAGACTGAGTGAAAAAAACGGAGTAAGGGATCTGCTTTTAAATATAGGGCAAATCAACGCCCTTGTCGATACTATGAGCAATGAAGCAGCACAAGTACTTCAAAAAGGTATCGCTCCGGTTATCCTTATAGTTGACCCGCTTTTAAGGAAATCCATAAAAGATATATTTGAAAAATTCGGACTTGATATAGTAGTGCTCAGTCATGCCGAAATAGACCCAAATGTAACATTTGAAGTATTAAAAAGCATAGAGATAGAAAATTTATAAGGAAAAAAATGAAATTGTACCACCTCTCGCATATTGACTTAGACGGCTATGGATGCCAACTTGTAACAAAAGAGTATTTTAAAGATATAAACTTTTACAATTCAAACTACGGCAATGAAATAACCCAAAAAATTGAACAAATACTTAGCGATATTGAAAAAGATAACAAAGACAAAGCTACCATACTCATAACCGACTTGAACCTGACTTTGCAGCAAGCCCAAATGCTTGATGAAAAAGTAAAAAAGAGCGAAAGAGATATAGAGCTTTTACTGTTAGACCATCATAAAACCGGCAGAGAGTGTGCCGACAAATTTGAGTGGTACAATCTGGATGAAAAAAGGTGTGCCACAAAGATAACTTATGATTATTTTTCAAAAAAGTTTCATCCAAATGACAGGCTTAAAAAATTCAGTGATGTTACAAATGCCATAGATATTTGGCTGAGTGATAACAAATATTTTGAACTCGGTAAAGTATGCTTGAAGCTTGTAAGTGATGCAAAAGAGGTAAACAGGGTAATGTTTCCAAGAGAAAACAATGAGTATATCTTCAGTATGCTTGAAAATTCATATGAATACTATGATAAAACAGGAGCAAACATAGCTTTGGATAATGCTCTTCATAAACTTAAAAAGAAATTTTTTAAAGGTTTTAGCAAAGATGATACCCTTGACAATCTTGTATCAAAGTATGTAGTTGAACTTTTAACTCGTAAAAAAGATGAGATGAGTATTGATTATAAGGGAGCAAAGGGTATACTTACATATGCCATTACAAATGTCTCAGTCATAGGCAATGACTTTTTGGTCAAAAATCCGGACTTTGACTTTTTTATGAACATAAATGCCAGAAAAAATATATCTTTAAGAGGCAACGGAAAAGTAGATGTCAGTGTAATAGCCAATGAAATCGGTGAAGGTGGAGGACATGCAAATGCAAGCGGAGGCATCATAAAAAGCTTTAAAGACAGTTTTTTATATGAAAATATAAAAAAACAGGTAGAAGATGCGATATATAA
>CAZMKH010000156.1:0-3629 GCA_964566455.1 uncultured Campylobacteraceae bacterium
CAGTAGGAGCCAATCCTCAAATGATGCCTTTTAGTGAAGTTTATTCAGCTCTTCAGCAAGGTGTCATAGACGGTCAAGAAAACACTATATCAAACATATATACTAAAAAATTCTACGAAGTTCAAAAATATATGACTATGAGCAACCACGGATATCTTGGATATCTTGTTGTTATGAGTAAAAAGTTTTGGAATTCCTTGCCGGCTGATTTAAAAAAAGATGTAAAACAGGCCATGAAAGAAGCTACAGCAAAAGAGAGACAGTATGCTATAGAACTCAACAATTCTCAATTTGCGAAGATAAAAGAGTATGCTGACAAAACAGGAAAGTTAAAGATATACAACCTAACTCCTGAGCAAAGAGCAGCATGGGAAAAAGCTGAAAGCAAAATATATCCTGAGTTTTACAGTCCTAAAAAAATAGGAAAAGATCTTATCCAAGCAGCACTTAAACTAGCTAGATAAGCATAGTCATGTTTGGGCTCATAGATAAGATCCTAGGCTCCATCAACAAGTCCATTGCAACCTTCGGCATAGCTGCCGGAGTTGCTTTGGCTTTTATAAATGTTGTTGCCAGATACGGATTTAACGGTTCGATCACATGGGCCAGTGAACTTACAAACTATTTCTTCATTTGGAGTGCTTTTTTTGGGGCAGCATACTGCTTCAAGAAAGATTCTCATATTTCAGTCACTCTTTTTATGGAAAGGCTTCCTGCACCTTTGATGAAAGCTTTGATGATAATTTCTCATATTATTGTCGTCATCTATCTCTCTGCGGTTGCTTACTACGGATATAAATATTTGCTTTTGGAAATCGACCTTGAAGAAGTTTCAGTAGATCTTGTTGTGCCACAGATATCTTGGCTTGGTATGAGTGATGACTGGGCGGTTCCTATGTGGATACCTTACTCTGTCATACCTTTGGCTTTTGCTTCAGCAGCTCTAAGGGTTTTTGAGAAACTTGTTGAGATCATTAAAACTCCTGCCGAGCTTGCCAGACGAGAAAGTGAAGCTGAAATGATACTCTCAAAGATGCAAGAGAGTGAAGATGAAGAAAAGATAGAAAAAGTTGAAAAAACTCTCGCAGTTCAGGAAAAGCTTGAAAAGATAGAAACCATAGAAAGAAAACTTGAAAAACTTGAAAGTGAAATGGAAAAAATTATCGAAGATGAAGTAAGCTCATTGGAAGAAAAAGAGAAAATAGAAAAATTAAAAAATATAGAAAAGAAACTTATGACTTGTCAAACAAAACTTCTAAAAAAGTTAGAAGATATGGAAAAGGGGGTGTAGTGTGAGTGTATATGTACTGTTTGGCTTATTTTTTACTCTTATGATAATAGGCACTCCTATAGCTGTAGCTTTGGGAGCGAGTACTTTTTTAACTCTTCTAATGTATACCCCTATATCACCTGAAGAGATATCTTCTATGCTTTTTGAGAAGATTGATTCTTACTCGCTGATGGCAATACCTATGTTTATCTTAGCAGGTAACTTACTAAGTAAAGGAAGTGCATCAAAACGGATAATTGACTTTGCTAAAAGTGCCGTAGGACATCTACCGGGCGGTCTTCCTATAAGTGCTATATTTGCTAGCATCATATTTGCTGCTGTTAGCGGTAGTTCACCGGCAACCGTTGTCGCTATAGGCTCTATCATGTTTGCTGCTATTCAAGAAGCAGGATACCCTAAAAGATATGCTATAGGAACTATAGCTACTTCAGGAAGTTTAGGTATCTTAATCCCCCCTTCTATAGTAATGATCGTTTACGGTGTAACAGCAGAGCAATCCATAGGAAAGCTTTTTATGGCAGGTGTAATTCCGGGATTGTTGCTAGGTAGTATGCTTATCGGTGTTACATATATAGGTGCTAGAAGGCTTGGCTTTAAAAGAACCAAACCTGCCCCTTTTAAAGAGAGGATGGAAAAGCTCAAAGATGCCTCTTGGGGTCTTATGACTATAGTTATAGTCATAGGTGGAATTTACGGTGGAATATTTACCCCTACCGAGGCTGCTGCAGTTGCTGCTGTTTGGGCATTTTTTGTATCTTGGATTATTTACAAGGATGTAAAACTAAAAGATTTTTATCCTATTATCCTTGAGTCAGCAAAAACTGCTGCCATGATTATGTTTGTTATAGCAAATGCCATGCTGTTTGCTCACTTTTTAACACTAGAAAATGTGCCTCAGCATATTACTCAAGCTCTGGTAAACGCTCATGTCGGTAAGATTGCATTTTTATTTCTAATAAATATATTGCTTATCATAGCTGGAAGCTTTATGGAGCCAAGTGCCATTATAATGATACTTGTTCCGTTACTACTCCCGGTAGCAACAGCTTTGGGGGTAAACCCTATACATCTTGGTATCATTATCACGGTAAACATGGAGATAGGTATGGTTTCACCACCGGTTGGACTGAACCTTTTTGTTACAAGCGGTATCACCGGATTTAATATCAAAGACGTTATAGTCTATACTCTGCCTTGGACGTTAACACTGCTCGCAGGATTGTTACTGGTTACTTATGTACCTATCATATCTTTGTGGCTGCCAAATATGATGTTTGGATAAGATAGCAATTAGGATTTAGGATTGAAGGTGTTCAATGCAAAGCATTAGCACCTTTGAAAAACCTAAATCCTAAAATCTACTCACTTACTAATTGCTTACTTATTAAGACCTCTTAGGAACTACAGAGGAGTGGCATAGAAAAACCGGCTCTCAAGCTCCAAGGCATGTTGATAAATCTTTATATAAAGTCATAAGAGCAGATTAAGCCGAATGTATCCAACTCAAGATTACGAAGATATCATAACGCTTTTTAACAAATATGGTGTAATATACCCAATAGCAGGAGCTTATGCCATGTCAAAAGTTGGATATTCACGAAGCACTTATGATATAGATATATAGATTGAAAAGTCACAAGACAATGCCACAAACATCAAAAAAGATAGATTTGATATGGTAGATTAGAAAATTAAAAGAAATTAAAAAAACATAAAATAAAGATATTATATATTTTTAGTTGGATTAAAATAAAATAATATTACTCCTGCAAGCACAAACAAAAAGCAAAAAACTACCCGCCACACACTACCTACTTCTAACTATTTCTCTCTTTTCCCCAATTTTTCTCACTTTTTTGTAATTTTAAGCTAAATTTAATTGTAAATTACAAATCTTTTTTGTATAATACTCAGGAAAACAATTTTACAAGGAGATATATATGAAATTAGCTAAGCTAAGTTTGGCTGCTCTAGTAGCAGTAGGTGCATTTTCAGTAGCAAATGCTACGTCACTTGAGAGTGCAATAAAGGGTGTAGATGTAAGTGGTTATGTAAGATATAGATACTACAATGAAGACAACAATGTACCAGGAAGTAGTACTGACAGACACAGATTTACTGTTCCAGTTCTATTTAAAATTCCTGTAGCTGAAAATATTACTGCGGCTGTTGGTATGTTTGCACAGGAAAATGACTATGCAACAGACGGCAGAGGAAGTAGTCCATATAGTGACAGCAGCTTTAACCTTTCAAGAATGTGGTTCAACTATGCTGCCAACGGTTGGAATGTAAAACTTGGTAGACAACTACTTAAAACTCCTTATACTGAGGGTGGAAT
>CAZMKH010000157.1:0-3624 GCA_964566455.1 uncultured Campylobacteraceae bacterium
GCATACGGTACCGAGGTAAAAAAAGTAGAAGAAGTTATACTCAAAGCTTTAAAAGATTTAAAACTCCCACACTACAAAATCGGTGCCAAAAAACCTCAGATCATTTTTACTTCACTTGGAGACAACAGCATCAATTTTGAGCTTTTTGTATGGGTGAAGGATGAATTGACTTTAAGACCGAGATATACTACAAGTGAATTTTTAAAAATGATATACAAAGCTTTAAATGATGCCGGTATAAATATCCCGTTCCCTCAACAAGACCTCTACATCAAGGAGCTTCCTGTTTTAAAACTCCAAAACGATCAAGATAGTAATTCGCAAAATCATAAGCAATAAAAAAAATACCCTCATAATTCAACTTTACCTCATCCTCTAAAAGTTTCAAAGGATAATTGCCTCTATCGTTATATCTTGGACTTATATGGGTAATGATAAGATTTTTTACATTGGTTTCTTTTGCAACCCTGCCCACATCCAAAGCGGTAGAGTGTAAAACTTTGACAGGAAGATTTTCATATACATCTTTTGTGTAAGTAGCTTCGTGTACCAAAAGATCGATATCATAAAGATACTCTTTTAGTATTTCAGGCTTTGCGTTATCTCCGCATATCATAACTCTTCTACCTTTAGCAAGATCCAAAAAATAATCACTCGGCTTATAAACTCTGCCGTTTTGAAAAACTGCTTTGCCTTTTTTGATTTCACCATACAGTTTTGAAGGCTGAAGTCCGTCACTTTTTAGTTTTTCTTTATCCAAAGAGTCGCTTTTGTCATACTCTTTTATATAAAAAGCAAAACTCTCTTTTGAGTGATAAAGCGGCAAGATTTTTATGCTAAATTTCTCAAACTCAAACTCATCATAACTTTTGAACTCTTTTATTTTGAGAATAAATCCCAGTTTTTCAAAAGATATATTCAGTGCACATTCCAAAAACTCTCTTAAACCTTTTGGGGCATAAATATTTAGCTCATCTCTTCTGTTATCCATCTTGAAACTATCTATTAACCCCAAAAGCCCATAGTAGTGGTCACCGTGAAGATGAGTTATGAAGATGTTTTTCAAACTGCCGCTTTTTAGAGAGCTTTTCAATATCTGATGCTGCGTAGCTTCACCGCAGTCAAAAAGATGCCATCCCTGCTCGTTTTCCACTGTAAGTGCCAAAGCAGAGAGATTTCTGTCTCTTGTGGGTCGCCCGGCACTTGTACCTAAAAAAGTAAATTTCATGCCCTTCTTAAAACCCTGTCTATGCTTTCGCTAAAAGTAGGATGAGGAAAAACCGTCTTTTTAAAAGTTTTTACATCCATTTCACCCGCAAGTGCTGTCGTAATGATACCCACCAACTCTTCGGCATAAGGAGTAAAAAGCTCTGCTCCGCATATGAAGTTCTCTTTATCGCTGTAAAGTATCACCTCTCCTTCATTTGCACCCATAAAGGCACTGCTTATGCCAAGATACGACAAAGGAAATGATGCTTTTTTTACGCCTTTTGTTCCGACAAATGCATAAGAAAGCGGCAGAGTATAGATAAATTTGGGTATATTTGACAAATTTAAAACTCTTTTTTTACCAACTATTTGATCTGCAACATTTAAGACTTCGGCTCTTGCTGCATGAGCCAACTTTAGTTTGCCGTTACAGTCACCTATGGCAAAAATATTTTGTAAGGAAGTTTGAAAGTGTTTGTCGGTAATGATTGCTCTGTCAGTTTTTATTTTTGCTGTTTTTATGACATCTGTATTTGGTACTCTGCCTGTTGCCACAAGCAGCATTTTGGTTTTTAAAGCTTTATTGTCATCGAAAATTATCTCTACACTGCCGTTTGTATCTTTTGCACTTTTTATAGAGCTGTTGGGCTTTAAAATAACACCGTTTTCTTTTAGCTGGTTTTCTATTTTTTCAACTATTTGAGGATCTATTTTTCTTGAAATTTTATCATGCCTGTAAGCCAAAGTGGTTTTGACTCCACAGGCACTGAAAAATGAAGCAAACTCACATCCTATGGCACCGCTGCCGTAAATGAATATCTCTTTTGGTAAATTTTCAAGCTTCAAAGCCTCTTTGCTTGTTATTATATTGGTTGCATTAAACTCTATGCCTTTTGGTATAAAAGGTGACGAACCGGTACCTATAATGATATATCTCGAGTTAATTGTCCTGTTTTTTACTCTTACACCGTCATCTGTTACAAAACCCTCACCCTCTATCAAATCAACTCCGGCACTTTTACACTGCAAAATAATAGAATCTTTGGATTTTATTAAATGCTTTTGCAGTTTTTCTTGAAGTTTGTTTAGTTTCAATGGATCTTTGTGCCTGACAAAAATATCCTCTTTTATATCCAAAAGTGTTTTTGCGCGGTGCAGGAGATTTTTGGAGGGAATACACCCGTGATGCAGACAAACTCCGCCAAGCTCACTCATATCTTTTTCAATCAAAGCTACTTTTTTACCTTTTTTTGCCAAGACTATAGCTCCTGCGTAGTTCAATCCTCCGCCTATAAAAACAGCATCATACATTTTTTAGTTCCTCTTTAAAATCCATCACAAATTGTGCAGCTTTCACACCGTTTACAATCCTGTGGTCAAATGTAAAAGTGACACTCATTTTGCCGGTTTTCAAAGCTCCAAAAGCTGCAATAGCACTGTCCTTGGCATTGATCAAAGCATCAAAGCTATCAATGTCAAACATTCCAAGATTGCTTATGCCAAAAGTAGAGCCTCTTAAATCCTCATCTCTTATCTTTTTTTGTTTGATGCTTTTCAGCCATGCATTTATCTCTTTAAGGCTCAAATCCTCTACATTTTTAAGCACAACCATATAAAGTGAGTCATCCTTGCTTAAAGCTACTGATATATTTGAAGTCGGATAAACTTTAAAAACACCATCTTCCAAAACAGACCTGCTAAAATCAAACTTTTGCATACTATTTGCCAAAGCTTTTAGTATATTTGCAGTTAGTTTAATGCCCTCTTTTTTCTTTATCTCAACCTCTTCATATATGTGATATACTGGTCTTTGCCAACTGTTTGTAACTGTTTTTATAACAGCTTTTTGATTGATGTTTAGCTTAAGTGTTTTTGGAATATTGTGTATTTTGACATAATTTTTTACTTCATCGGTATCTATTTTATGATCAAGCTTGAAAGCTGAGATATCAAGCCCGTATTCTTGAAGTATTTTTTTGGCTTTTGGAGTAAAATACCTATTTTTTGCAGCTTCATCTATATCCTTTTCAAAAGCGGGAATCGGAAGCTTATCCTCTTGTTGCAATTTTTCTATATCAAGCCCCAAAGAGGTGGCTTTTTGTTTTGCAACAGGAGAAGAGATGCCTTTTGTAAGAGTTTGCGTAGTTTCATTATTGTCAAAAAGAATATCCAAAATATCCTCTTTTTGTTCACTCTTTTGTTTGTTTTGCTCTTTTGGTTTTTCATTTTCAGGTTTTTGCTGAGGTTTTTTTGCAGGCTTATTCTCTTTTGGCGGATTATTCTTTTGTTCATTTTGCTGTTTTGTTTTTTTATCTTCGGCTGCATTTGTATCGGTATCTATCACGGCTATAACAGTTCCTACTTTAGCCTCTTCATTCTCTTTTAAAAGAAGCTCTTTTACAATACCGTCTTTAA
>CAZMKH010000158.1:0-3602 GCA_964566455.1 uncultured Campylobacteraceae bacterium
TTTTGGAAAATTATACAGTTATAATCATTTAAAGGATAAAAGTGAGTGATATTCTAGAGATTAAAAATCTATCTAAACATTTTGGGAAATTTGTTGCACTGAATGATATAAACCTGACAGTCAAAGAAGGAGAATTTGTTTCTGTTTTGGGACCGTCGGGATGTGGAAAAACAACACTTTTAAGAGTTATTGCCGGTTTTATTCAAGAAACTAAAGGAGATGTTTTGATAAAAGGCAAATCTCTCAAAGGTATATCTCCTGAAAATCGCCCTGTCAATATAGTCTTCCAATCTCTTGCTCTTTTTCCAATGATGAATGTATATGAAAATGTTGCTTTTGGACTAAAAAGACAAAAATTGGATAAAAAAGAGATACAAGATAGAGTTTATGGAATGCTCTCGCGTGTCGGACTGGAAGGTTTCGGAAAGAAAAAGATAAATGAACTCTCCGGCGGACAAAAACAAAGAGTGGCAATTGCAAGGTCTTTGGCAATGAAACCGTCTATCTTGCTTTTGGATGAGCCTTTAAGTGCACTTGATAGAAAATTAAGAGAAAGAATGAAAATTGAGCTTAAAGAGCTTCAAAAGGAGATAGGTACGACATTTATATATATAACCCATGACCAGTCTGAAGCTTTGGTTATGAGTAACAGAGTCGCAGTTATGAATAAAGGGCATTTGGAGCAAGTCGATACTCCCAGAAATTTATACAAGCATCCAAATACATCTTTTGTGGCGGGATTTGTAGGAGAAAACAATAGATTTGAAATAAAAGAAAAATCAGGTGAGTTTATAACTACACAAAAAGGGTGGACTCTTAAGAAGCCTGACTTGGATTTTGTTCCAAAAGTTATGTTTATAAGACCGGAGGCTTTTGTAGTTGAGCCTGCTGATGAACTTAAAAATCTGTTTAGATTTGAAGGAGTTATAACCAATATACTTTTTGACGGTGCAAATACCAAAATGTCCGTTACGGTAGATAATGAAAAAGAGATACTCGTATCACTTCCTCAAAATGCAAAGTTTCAAGACTTAAAAGAGAATGACAAAGTTAGACTGGGTGTAGGTTTTAACAACATAAAATGCTATAAGGAATAATACAATGTCAGGAAATAAAAAAGCTTTCTATTTTCTTTTGTTGCCTGTTTTGCTCTGGTTGGTTTTATTGATAATAATACCTCATATCGATCTTTTTATAAACTCTTTTAAAGTTGTAGATGACGCAGGAAACTCTTCCTGGTCATTATCGAACTACAGTGATTTTTTTAGTGATAAAATATATTGGCGTACATATATCAATACTGCTCTTTATGCTATCGGCGTGACCATACTGGCTTTTGTGGTGACTTTTCCTGTTGCATTTTATTTGACAAAAGTAGTCTCAAAAAAATATGCCGGATTTTTTACACTTTTACTTTTGATACCGCTTTGGGTTGGCGAACTTGTAACAATTTACGGATGGATGATCATCCTTGGAGACCATGGTGTTATCAATGAGACTCTTATGTGGCTTGGTGTCATAGATAAACCCGTAAAGCTTCTTTATACAGATTTTAGTATGGTAATCGGGCTTTTATATATGTCTATGCTATTTATGATAGTTCCCATAATGACAACGCTTGACAGTCTGGATGATTCACTCATAGAAGCTGCAAGTGACCTGGGTGCTTCAAAATGGACAATTATCAGGCGTATAGTTATCCCCCATTCAATGCCAGGTATTGTAAATGGCTCTATTATAGTATTTATGCTGGTTATCGGCGATTATGTCGCACCGAATATTTTGGGCGGAAAGAGCTCTTTGTGGTTTACAGAACAGATTTACAACCAGTTTTTATCCACATTTAACTGGAATGAGGGCTCAGCATTTGGATTTTTACTGTTGCTATTATCTTCAGCCATTGTGTGGGTAGCTCTTAAAATATCAGGACAAAAACTTGAAAAGGTAGGACAATAATCATGATAAGGTCACTTCCCAGTACTCCTTTATATAAAAACGGATACAGAGTTTATATAGCACTATTTTTTATATTTTTAGTACTCCCCTTACTGACTATATCAGTTTTGGCTTTTAATGATTCAAACTTTATAGCCTTGCCTTGGAAAGGTTTTTCACTAGACTGGTTTTTTGCCAACACAGATGACAGAGTTGGTCTTTTTTATGATGATGATCTGTTAAGAAGCATATGGGTAAGTTTGTTGACTGCATTTGTTATGGCTACTTTGTCCACAGTTGTAGGAACAATTGCAGCACTTTTGTTTGAGCAGGAAAAATTTAAATTTAAGGGATTTTTATACTTTTTTGCTATAGCACCGCTTATCATACCGGGAGTCATTTTGGGTATCTCGATACTTATAAGTTCAACCTATGTAGGTAATATCATATCAGAAAAGTTTCATATAGACGCATCATTTTTCAGTCCGGGTTTTTGGCTGGTTGTTCTTGGGCAATTCTCATTTGGTGCAACTTATGCGATGCTTATGGTAGGAGCCAGACTTAAAAGATTTGATCCGACTTTGGAAGAAGCAGCCCTTAGTCTAAAAGCAACAAGACTACAGTCGATTTATTATATAACTATTCCTTTTTTAAGACCGGCCATCATAGGAGCATTTGCGGTAACATTTTTGATAAGTTTTTCAAACTTCAATACTACTATATTTTTGGTTGGTTCAGACCCGACACTGCCAGTTGAAATGTTTTCTCGTATAAAATACAGCTCGACCCCTGTTTTAAACGCAGTATCTTTTATGATAGTGTTGGTTGTAAGTATCATAGCTATGGTCAACCTCTTTATGAGCAGGAAAAATTGAAAATAATTCACTTAAGTGATACTCATATAATTGACATCAAACAAAAAAATTTATATGGTATAGAGCCTTCTTATCGTCTGAGAAAAGCTCTTGCAAGTATAAAAAAGTACCACAAAGACGCTTCTATGGTCGTTGTTACCGGGGATTTGGTTGATACGCCTTCAAAAGAGGCTTATACTGTCTTTTATGATATTGTAAAAGATTTTCCTATTCCTGTTTATGCAATAGTGGGAAATCATGACAGTAGAGAACTGTTTCTAAAATATTTTCCAAAGCTCCAAGCAGATGGTTTTATTCAATATTCTTTAGAAATAGAAGAATTTGCATTTTTATTTTTAGATACTTTAGTTGAAGATAAACCGTTTGGCAATCTTTGTCAAAAAAGATTGGCTTGGTTAGAGAAGCAACTTAAAAAATATAGCAATAAAAAAGTATATATTTTTATGCATCATCATCCGCTAAAAAGCTATTTATATGAGATGGACAATGAGGCAAACTTGAAAAATAGTGATGAATTTTGGAATATTATAGATAAATATGACAATATTTTACATATCACTTTTGGTCATTTGCACCGCATTACCCAAATGCAAAGAAAAAATGTATCTCTACACTCAACCAAAAGTACAACTTTTCAGGTAGCTTTTACTCCAAATGAAACCAAAGAGTATCTTACCAATGAAGAAAAACCCGCATATTGTGTAATGATTTTAAATGATACAAATCTTCTGTTGCACCACCATGAATTTTTATATGAAGATGAAAAATATATTGGATATTGTTAAACAAGGA
>CAZMKH010000159.1:0-3599 GCA_964566455.1 uncultured Campylobacteraceae bacterium
TTGCATCAACAAGATATTTATATAATTCTCTTGAAACTTGTGCATATCGTTGTTGATAAAGTTTGGAAATTTTCTCTTCCATGATTGTATTTGTCATATACGATAAGCAACTCATTAAAACCAAGCTAATAAAAAAAAGTAATGATATTTTTTTTGATATTGACATATTTTAACCTATGAATTTATATCCTACACCCCAAATTGACTTGATATATTTATTCTGTCTAGAGTCATCAAAGATTTTACTTCTTATATTGCTTATATGCATGTCTATGGCTCTATCGCTTGAATAATCCTCCCCTAAATAGTTAGCAATCATAGCTCTTGAGACTATTTTGTCTCTATTTTCTATTAAAAAAAAGAAAATTTTATACTCAATCTGAGTAAGTTCTATCAATTCACCATCTTGAAAAATTTCCATACTTTTTTCATCTATTTCGAATTCACCTACTTTTTTCTTTAGAATTTTATTGCTTAATCTCCTTAAAATAGCATTTACTTTTATGACAAGTTCTTTAGGCTCATAAGGTTTTGCCAAATAATCGTCAGCACCATAATCATAAGCGACTACTTTGTCTCCAAGTCCTCCTCTGGCACTTGAGATAATAATAGGAATATCACTCATCTCTCTAATTTTTTTGCAAACATCAAAACCATCCATTTGAGGCAACATTAAATCTAGGACAACCAAAGAGTAGCTGTTATCATCTTGTTTGAGTTTATTTAGTGCTTCAAGCGGTTTATCAAAAGTAGCTACTTCATATTCATAACTTGTTAAATAATCTTTTAAAAGCTCTTGCATATCCAAATCATCTTCTATAAGCATTATCTTCATTCTATTTCCCATTCATATATATATCTTGAAAATTTTTTACGCTGTTTTTGGTTTAAAATTTTATGCATATTGTTTAAAAAATTTACTTCTATTTTATTTGCAAATTCAAACAATCTTGTACCTAACTCTTTTATCTTCTCTTTGTTAAGTCTTTTTTTTAAAAATAGGTTTCTTTTTTCTTTTATTATCTGTTTTTTGATTTCGATATATTTTTTTAACTCTTTTTGATACTCTTTTAAAACCTTTTTAACTCTCGTTTTTTGCTCTTTATCTAGTGACAAATAACTCAAGTCTTTACTATAGTAATGCTCTCTTTCATAATCATCATCACTCACTAAAAAAGTAAGCAATATGGCTAAGATTAAAATATATTTCATTATTCTACCTTTGGTGTTTTTATAAGGTTGTTTTCTAAAAGACCATACTCTATATCTTTGTGACAAGCTTTACAATTAGCCTTGCTGACAACTTTCTTACTTTTGAAGATTTTATCATCTATATCTTTATGTTTAGCTTTCCAATATGGTGTCTTGCTTATTGCTATGATAGTTTTGTTGGTATCTTTTAAACTTTTCAATATACCCAATGAAGCTTGAGAAGTTGAGTGTTCTGCACTGTTTTGCTTTAAAAAATTTAAGATTGAAATATTTGTTGCCTTATCAATACTTGCATCATCTCCAAAGTGATTTTCTAAATTTTTCATCATAACCTCCCATGATCTTTTAGGTAAAAGATTTGGAGGATAAATCATATGACAACTTGCACACTCGCTATAAAATTCCTCATGTAAAACTTCATAATTTTGTTTTATGTTGTGGCTTGATAAGAAAATATTTTTTGTAAAGAGTAGATAGTATATACTAAAAAGTGATGCTGCTATCCAAATCAAAGAGAATATTTTTTGAAATACATTTAGTCTTATACTCTCTTTTGCTTTTTTGTATCCACTTATCATAGAGTCTATGGCATCCCCTTTTTTTATAACCTTATCTGTTAGAGCTCCCGCCACATGAATTACAACAATGGCTAAAAATAGATTTGATAAAAATTCATGAATCTCTTTAAAGAGTTCCATCTTTTTATAGTAGGTATTATGTAAAAAGGCAAATACTCCATGGTTTTCTTGGATACCATAAGCTAACATTCCTGTAATGATAGTTAAAAATGCCACTATTATCATAGCGATAATAGCATAGCTAGAGGCTGGATTGTGACCTATATACTCCTTTGTTTTGCCAAAAGGATTTAAAAGATACTCTTTTAAGTCGTTTAGAGAAAAATTAAAATCACTAAATTTAGAGTATTTGGGACCAATAAAGCCCCAAATTACTCTAAAAACAAATACAATCCCAAGAGCCAAACCAAATGCTACATGCCAACTCAATAACTCTTTAAAATCCCCAAGTATATATGAGATGGAGAAAAAAAGTATAAGAAGCACATGTGCAAATCTAGTGGCAATCGGCCATATATACTTTTTAGTCATCCCATCTTCCATAGTTTGGTATATTGATATCTTTTTCTCCGTAATATCCTTTTTGAGCAGTTCTGTGACAAGCTATACAGTTTGCTACTGTTTTTACTTCCTCTTGAACTATAAGCCTTTTTGGTATTTCATCATGCTCTTTTTTAAAATATCTGGTTTTTGTAATAGCTATAGGAGTATCTCTCCATAAAATGCTTTTTGCTATTTTTTTGCCGACTCTTGAGCTGCCTCCTGTGTCTGAAGAATTTTTCACAAGATAGTTCAATATCTTTACCCTGTCGCCTTCATCGAGAGAAGCATCATCTCCAAAGTGATTGGCTAACTCTTTTGGCTTCATTAATTTTTTCCAAGATTTGCTTGGAAGCAGGGCTGGTTGATAACCAAAATGGCAGCTAGCACACTCATCTTTATATAGTTGATTATTAACAGGAGGCACTTGATATTTTGCTCTTTTGCTATACTTTTTCTCATATTTATACTCATCATTATCTGCAAATAGACTACCTGCCAATATCAAACAAGAGAGTGATACTCCAACAACAATAAAACCTTTTTTCATTTTTTCCTCCTATTTTTTCTCAATAATATAATATATAACATCACCTTTTTCTTGTGCTGTTCCAACTCTGTTGTACACATCTTTAAAGTTTCTTTTTAGCCACTTTTTAACTCGCTTTACTTTTACCATACTTTTTGGATTTGCATATGGCGAAAGTGGTTTTAGAATCTTTCCTGTATGTATATTTTTTCCTTTTTGTCTCAAGTCATTTGTATGACAGCTTGTACAAGAGATCGGCTTCCCTCTTTTGCCTATGTGAGTAGAAGTAAATATCTCTTTGCCTCTTTTTGCACTAAAATCTACAAAATTACTATCCTTACTTTTAGCCTCTGCTTTTAAAGAGTTGATATAGCTTTGCATTTGAGGGCTAAGCTGCTTACTCATAAGAAATAGTGGTAGAATTATAAAAAACAGTATCTTGTTCATCTTCACCTCCAAGTTTTTTGATAGTGTAAGATTACAAGAAGCATGTAAAGTTTGCAAATACATTTCTTTACAATTTATTTACATTTAAAAAGGAAATTATTGAATTTTTAATTTTGGGGGGCAAGGGGTCAGTGGTATTATACGAGGTGATAGTGATAGCACTATCACCCTATTTTTATTGTCAGTTTAACTTTTTATTTATCAATTTATTTACTATTTTTGGGTTGGCTTTACCATGTGTAGCTTTTATCACCTGCCCAACAAAAAATCCAAAAAGTTTTTCATTACCTTCT
>CAZMKH010000160.1:0-3591 GCA_964566455.1 uncultured Campylobacteraceae bacterium
TATATTTTCCTCATCTTTTTCACCCCTTTTTCTCGGGTATATAAGTACGGGTGAGCCTTCAAAGTCAAAATGCTCTCTTATGGTGTTGACAAGGTATCTTTTGTAGCTAAAGTGCAGGGACTTGGGTCTGTTCATAACAAGTGCAATTTTTGGAGGTCTTATATCAAACTGAGTGGCGAAAAATATCTTTACAACTTTTCCCATATCACTTGGCAAATGGTGTCTTGAATTTGCAAATTTTATAAGCTCGTTTAATTTGCCTGTTGGTATCCTTCTGGAGTAATTTTCATAAACTTTTAGTATCATATCATTTACCTTGTGGACTCTCTTTTTTGAAAGAGCTGAAACGGTAATGATGGGAGAATACCCTAAAAATTTAAACCTGTATCTTACATCTTCAACTACTTTTTTATACTCATCCCTTGCTTTATCCCATTTGTTTAAAATGATGATAGAGCCCAAGGAAAACTTATCCACAAGACTTGCTATCCTTTCATCAAGCTCTTTGAACTCTTCACTTGCGTCTAAAACTATAAGTGCGATGTCAGCATTTTCAAGCATCTTTTGAGTTCTATTTAACGCATATCTCTCAATGCCTTCAATCTTTCCTCTTTTTCTGATACCCGCGGTATCTACAAAAGTGATAAGTTTGTCTTTGTAAGGCAGCACTTCGTCAACCGGGTCTATGGTGGTACCGGCGATGGAGCTTACTACTGCTCTATCTTCTCCTATAAGAGAGTTTAAAAGAGAGCTTTTGCCTACATTTACTCTTCCGACAATTGCAACCTTTATCTCATTTGAGTCATTTGAAAGTTTTTCTTCTATGTAGTTTTTATCCTCTTCTTGCTCTTCTAAAAAATCTTCCAGGCTAATATCATCATCTTCATCTATCTCTAACATTTCCTCTTTTGGAAGCCTTGCATAAAGCCAGTTTAAAAGTGGAGTAATTCCTCTATTGTGAGAAACTGAGACGGGAAATATATCTTTTGCACCAAAGCTTTGATACTCCCATACTATTTCATTCATTTTATCATTGTCTATCTTGTTGATAATTAGAGCCGTATCTTTGCCAAGTTTTAGTATCTCGTAAAATATCCTCTTCTCTTCATCGCTTGGCAGCATTTTCCCGTCAACCATAAAAAGAACTATATCAGCCTCTTTTGCACTTTTAAGTGACTTTTCTTTAACTACTTCAAACATTTCATTACTATCGTCAAGTCCGCCGGTATCTACTAGCAGAGCCTTTTTGTCATCAAGAGAAAATTCCACCTTTTTTATATCCCTTGTAGTGCCGCTTATATCGGAAGTGATAGCTATTCTTTGGCCTATGAGTCTGTTAAAAAGTGAGCTTTTGCCGACATTTGGTTTGCCTATTAGTGCTATGGTTTTCATTTGTTTTCTTCTTTGTTTATTTTTTCTATATAGATTGACTGGCTCGGAAATGCAAAAGAGCTGCCGTTACCTTCAACTATTTGCATAATTTTTAGGTAAACATCCTCTTTTACTTCAAGATATTTTGCCCATACGGCACTATCTACAAAGGCATATATAAATATCCCCAAAGCACTATCTCCAAACTCATCGAACCTGACAAGTATAGTTTGGTCTTGAGCTATATCAGGGTGAGAGTGAAGTAGGCTTGTTATATCATGGACAATTTTTTGGATACTTTCTTTAGGGGTATCATAAGTAAGTCCTATGCGGAGTTTTATCCTCCTTTGTCCTCTTCTTGAAAAGTTTTCTATGGGTGAATTGGCTATGGTTTGGTTTGGCATGACTATAAGGCTCTTTTCAAATGTTCTTATCTTTGTAGTTCTAAGCCCTATATCTTCTACTGTTCCCTCGACTGAGCCGACTTTTATCCAGTCACCTATCTTTAGAGACTGGTCAGCCAGTATCGTTAATCCCCCAAAAAGATTGGCTGCGGTATCTTTGGCTGCCAAGGCAAAAGCCAAACCGCCGATACCAAGAGATGCTATAAAAGCACTGACATTTATCCCCCAGTCTTGAAGTATGGCAACAAGTCCGACAGCAACTATGAAAATCTTTATGGTTTTTATAAAAAAGTTACCTATCTCTTTGTAAAGCTCTTTGCCGAATTTTTTGGAAAAAGAGTAGATATATGAGTCAAAAACGATAACCAATTCATAAAGTATCCAAAATATTACAAAAGTTATCAATGTCTTTATGATGTGATAAACAAGTGCATTGTCTATCTTTAAGATCAAAGCGAAAAAGTAAAAACCGGCTATTACAAAAGAAAATCTCAAAGGTCCTTTTATGATGGAGAAAACTTTATCATCTATAGTGGTTTTAGTTTTTTCTGTAAATTTTTTAAGAGTTTTAAGCAAAGTAAGAGTAAAGATTTTTCTTAAAAACAAAAAAGCCAAAAAAACAAATATTGCCAAAGCAAATCTATACAAAGGTATCTCAAAAAATTTCATATTGATGATATCTACAATTTGTTGCAAAGCTGTTCCTTTAAAATAATATAATTTATTATTTTATCAAAAAAGTGATTAAAGTTGCGTCAAGAAGCTTTTGATTTGATGAATTTTATATTGTTTAGTATCTTTATCGCCCATAAAGTCATAACAGTTCCTATGATGATAGATATGCTTATATGCTCATGCAAAAATATAGCACTTAAAATAATGGCTGAAAAAGGAACCAAAAATATAAAAGTGCTTACATTTCCCGCCCCCAGCTTTTTTATGCCGATGAAGTAGATAGTATTTGAGTAGACTGAGCTTACCAAAGAGAGTACCAAAATATTCAGCCAAAAGTAAAAGTCAAAACTTTCATACTTTATGGTTTTAAAATCCACAAAAAACACTCCATCCAGGGTGATAGTGATAAGATAAAGATAAAAACTAAAAACTATGGGAGAGATTTTTTTGACTTTTGAGCTGATGATGGTAAATATAGGCCAAAGTATCGAAGCCAAAATAAAGTATATATTTTGAACGGCAAGTATATCTTTTAGATTAAAACTCCAAACATTAAGCATAGTTAAAACCCCCAAAGCTCCCAGTGCAAGAGCACCGTAATCTTTCTTTTGAAGTTTTTTCTCTTTTAAAAGAGCCAAAAAAAGATAAGTAAGTATCGGTACAAGTGTAGTTACAAAAGCTCCTCCCAAGGCTGCCGTGCCGTATTTGGTGCCTAAAAAGTAGTATTTCATATAGGCTATAAAAGCAAAAGAAGCCAAAAAAGCGATCAAAAAACTTTTTATATCTATCTTAAAAGATTCTTTGAAGTAAAATATGATAGGTATCATACAAACTCCGGTTATAAAAAAGCGGAAAAATACCATATCATAAGCATTGATATAGTGGCTTAAAACTTTTGCATTTATCCAGGAAGCTCCCCATCCAATCATTGCAAAAAAGAGGAGTATGTGAAGTAGGTTTTTCTCTTTTTCTTGCATATCAAGCCTTATGTTTTTGCAATGTTACTAAATTTTTCAAGTTTAGTATAGGATAAAATTGCCTTTTTTAAGAGTCTGTCCGTAAAATTTTTTAAAATTTCTTGTAAAATGAGACTGGTCGCTAAAACCCGCACTAAAACTGGCTTCACTCAAAGAGATACCTT
>CAZMKH010000161.1:0-1353 GCA_964566455.1 uncultured Campylobacteraceae bacterium
AGGAGATTACGCCCTATCGAATAGCAAAAACAGCGGGAGTGAGCTACAATACTGCAAGGAAGTATCTACAAGGCAAATGATGGGAAGAAAAGAGAAACTTCAAAAAGAATTAGATTTAATCTTAGAAAAAATGAGATTTTGGAGGTATGTGATATTCGGGATTGTCTCTGGTGTCCTTGGAATAATTATAAGCCTTTCTCAACAAAAATTGCATCTAAAGAGCGCTATTATCTTCATCTTGATATTTGGTCTTGTAGGGGCAATAATATCCGTCAAAAGAATTGATACTTTAACGAAAGAGTACAAAGAACTTTTAGATTTACTGGAAAAGGAAGAGTGATGGAAATTTTAGCTTATATCTTGGCATTTTCAACTTTAATCGTATTCTTGTATTTTATGTGGATTGATACAAAACCTCTACATAGGTCGTAAACAGCTCAAAATCAAACGCAGAGCGATTTTTTTGCTTTTTTTGATAAATCTATCGTCTGAACAAAAAAAATCGCTTAGAAGCTAAATTTGAGCGATTTTCAATTACAGCTGGATTTTGATTTAAAGAAAGCTCTTCTTGGTCCTACAAACGAAAACTAACAAAATTCCCGAAAATTCGTTGTTTTTGTATGATTAGCAAAACTTAAAGTAAACGAATTTTGTAGAGAGATTGCAATTGCAAGAGAACTTCCCCTTCCCTTCCCCTCCCATATTGCCCGGATTGCAGGAGAGATTGCTACAAGACAAAGCTAGATATGCAGCTCTATTTTGCTATCTTCCGCCTAAACAGCCAAGATCCGATAAAGCTAGATGTACAGGAATAGGTTAAGAATTAGCAGAAGAGGTTAATTGGCAGGTAGAGAGGTTAAAGAGCTGGAGGGGTTGAATGAGAGCTTGTAAGGTTTGGTTGTTTCTCCTTAATTTTTTTACCCCCTCGCGCGCACGCGCGCGTGTAAAGTGCTTTTATATATATCTTGTAAAGTGTAATATTGTAGGGCGGTTTTTGGAAAAAAATTTAAGGTTTAAAATCGCAATTTTTCCAAATTTTTGACAATCTTAATTACGAAAAAAACAGAGTGAAAAAAAACAAAAAAACAGAGTGGTTGAAAAATGCCTATAATACGGGGTTTTTACTATTTTTCTCAGCTGCGATCGAGCTGTGGTTTTTATCTAAAAAATCATTCTATTTATTTCTAAAAATACATAATAAAAAATTATATAAAAAAATATAAAGCTTAAATTTAACTAACAAAAATACAGAGTGAAAAAACAAAAATACAGAGTGAAAAAACAAAAATACAGAGTGATAACTAACAAAAATACAGAGTGAAAAAACAAAAATACAGAGTGAAAAAACAAAAA
>CAZMKH010000161.1:1453-3589 GCA_964566455.1 uncultured Campylobacteraceae bacterium
ACTAACAAAAATACAGAGTGAAAAAACAAAAATACAGAGTGAAAAAACAAAAATAATAAAACAATATGTTAGAATTATATTGTTATATGTATTATAGGAGCTAGCCATGCCAAAAATAATAAAACCGGATAACAATGTAGTTAGAAAATCTGATGCGTTGGTAAAAGCGCGATATAGTCTGAGCGAACTCTCACTTAAATTTGTAACAGCAGTAATCGCAAATATAAAACGAAGCGATGACGTGGATAAAGAATATATATTTAGAGTTAAAGATTTTGCCGAAATG
The DNA here is from genome assembly GCA_964566455.1 of uncultured Campylobacteraceae bacterium. GTDB lineage: Bacteria > Campylobacterota > Campylobacteria > Campylobacterales > JALSKU01 > JALSKU01. The sequence goes on from CAZMKH010000161.1 coordinate 1,740, forward strand.
ATAGGCGTTAGTTATGGAGAATTTTATAACGAGATGAAAGAGGCGGTCGAAGAACTGTTAAAAAAGCCTTTACACATAAAAACTGATACAGGCTGGATAATGGCAAATTGGATAGCAGACGCCGAATATAAAGAAGGTGAGGGGTATATAAGCTTTACTATCTCGAAAAAATTAAGACCTTATCTCTTTTTGTTGCAAGAAAAGTTTTTGCAATACAGAATAGAAAATATTTTGAAGTTAAAAAGTGGGTATGTAATAAGAATTTTTGAGATATTGAAAGATTGGTACAATGAAAATACTAGATACAATAAAAGCAAAAAAGTTGAGAAAATCGTAAAGGTTGATTGGATTAGAGAGGTTTTGGAAATACCAAAAAGCTATCAATATTCAAGTCATATTAAAAAACTAATTATCGAAAAAGCCAGAAAACAACTTAAAGAAAAAACCGACATCGTTTTCGACTATGAAGAGATAAAAACAGGGCGCAAAGTAACGCATATTAAATTCATCATCGAGGAAAATCCAAAAAACATTGAAAACGAAGATGATCCGAAGGGATACTATTTTCTTAAATCTAAAAGCCGATTTATTGCATATCTGCGTAAAAATTACAAAAATAAGACCTTCAGAATTATCGATTACGGCGAGTTTATAGCGAAATACAGAGTAGGTGATGATGGATTGATTTATATGAGTGATGGATATAGCATTGAGAAGTTAAAAACTGAAAATATAGACAAATTTTTTGAAAACACATATCACGAAGCATTAGAAAATAACAGCTATGCAGAAATGTTAGCAAACAAAGTAGAAATAGGATAAAAAATCCATCAACCTCCTCCTCAACGAGGAGATGTGGGAGAAATTCAAAAAGCTCTGCAAAGCGAACGAGAGCGATGCGAGCAAGGAGATGAGAAAATTCATCAAACGCTACGTTGCAGAGCATAGCCAACTATTTTTACAACTAGACAACGACAAAAAGGAGCAAAAATGAAAAGGGTACTTCAAACACTCTCTTTGGCGACTATTTTGGCGATGAGTGCGGTAGCAAGTCAGTATGGGGATATAGACTTGAAAAAGGGGGATAGCTACTACGTTGAAGAGACAAAAAACGAAACCTACATACACTTTACTCCAAGCGAAAAAGTGTGGAGCAGTTATCTTTGGTACGCATACTGCAATAAAAAAGATATGTTTGCCCAATACGTATACGACGCAAATGGCTACTACATAGATTTTCAAAACGATGTAGATATGAACGTCCTCGAAGTTTGGAAAATGGGCATATTTGGCGATGGAGTCAAAGTAGGCTTTATTGAAGATAGTTACGATACGCTCAATCCCGATATAGATATTGCTGCGGGACGTCTCTTAGGCGAGGAAAACGACAGTATCGACCATATAGATTTTAGATATATCGACAAAGATACGAACAAATTGCAAGAAGATAAAAAAACGCTGCACGGACTCGCCACTACCTCTCTCCTTGCGGGCAGACACGACAAATTCGGTACGGCGGGTATCGCTCCAAAAGCGAAACTCTATCTCTATGCGCTTGGAAATGAACGCCCACACGCACGGGAGTTTATGCAAATATTTGATTGGTTTTACCAAAAGGGCGTACGAGTCGTCAACGTATCGATGGGATTTGAACGATATTTGGATGTAAACGAAGAGGAATGGAAAACGCTTATCCAAAAGATGCGAGAGCTTGAGAAAAAAGGAATGGTGTTTGTAGTTGCTTCAGGCAATAAAAACATAGAAGGCTCAATATATAACTTAGATTTTCTTTTTGAACAAGGCGGAGCTATCCACGTAGGGGGAGTGTTACCAAACGGTGAAAGGTGGAC
>CAZMKH010000162.1:0-3542 GCA_964566455.1 uncultured Campylobacteraceae bacterium
ATATGCATAAACATAGCCGCTACTTGAAGCAAGCGAAATTATAGCAAAAAGCGGAGCTGAGGCACAAGGAGTACTGACCAGTCCAAAAACCAAACCTATCAAAAAAGCTCCAAAAAGCCTGTATTTTATAAATCTTTCTATTATCCTGGACTTATCTATCTCGCCAAATACCCCAAAAGCATACAGTGCTATAAATATACTGACAAATCCAGCTATCATATAAGCCCAAAAAGGAGCGACCGAAAAAAAGCCGCCAAATTTTGCTACAATAAATCCTAAAATGGAAAAACTGACAACCACACCCAAAACAAACAAAATTGTAAAAAAATAGGTAAATAAAACTCTTTTTTTACCTTTCAAGTCACTATTGATTGCCAATACACTGCCTACCAACAGTGGGACAGCCACAAGCGAACAAGGAGCAGCTGCAGTTATACTTCCCGATAAAAATGCACCCAAAAATGCCAGATATGAGTGCGAATCAAGCAGGTGAAGAATATATTGCTGCATAAGTTATTTTATAGCATCCATGTAGTCTCTAGCCTTGTCGCCTCTTAGATAATCAACCACCTTTAGCATACCGTCTGTTAAATATTTGGCATTGAAACCTTTTAGATTTAGATAAACTCTGGCAATCTCAGCTCTATCATAGTGAGGACACATTGTTACTATAACTTTATCCCTGTCTATCTCATCAAGTCTGTCAGGTAGCTCATTTAGTGGAATATGATCACCAAAACCGACATGCCATGCTTCATACTCTTCATTAAAACGAATATCTATAACTTGAACTTCACCATTTTTATAAAGCTCCAAAAGCTCCGGCAGTCTCATTTTCATATCTATTCTCTCTTGATAGTCAAAATTTCTCAAATAGCTATCAAACTCTATTGCCTTATTTGCCATCGTTCTCTCCTATAATTTTATCTTTTTTGTCATCCCTGTCATACTCACACTGAAATGTCGTATGCTCTATGTGAAACTTGTCATGCAAATCATCTTCTAACTTATCTATGATTTCATTTGTTTTTGATATAGATATATCTTCATTGAAGTCCAAATGCGCTTCAAGGTGGATTTGACGATCACTTAGTTTCCATATATGGATATGGTGTACATTTTTTATCAAAGGCTCATTTTCTATGGTTTTTATAAGTTCATCAAGATTTACCTCTTTTGGAGTAAACTGCATAAGTATGGCGCTGCTCTCTTTTATGAGATCAAATGAAGCCCACACAAGATAGAAAGCAATGATAACGGATATAAGAGGATCCACCCAATAAATTTGATAAAAATATATCAAAATACCACCTATTACCACAGCAACACTCGTCAAGACATCACTTAAAAGATGGAGATATGCTGCTTTTATATTCATATTGTCATGCGCATCATCTTTTATAAGAAAAACACTTGCAGCATTTAAAATGATACTAAGCAAGCCCAGCCCCATTACCCAAAGAGAATTAACCGGCTTTGGAAACATAAATTTATCTATCGCTTCGATAACAAGAAAAAGTGCAATTCCAATGAGAGCCGAAGCATTAAACAAAGCTGCCAATATCTCAGCTCTTTTATATCCAAAAGTTCTCTCTTTGCTGTTTGGACGAGATGAGAGCTTATTGGCAAAATATGCTATCAAAAGTGCCAGCACATCACTGAAATTGTGCATAGCGTCACTCAAAAGCGCCAATGAGCCGGATACAATTCCTCCCAATATCTGAGCAATCGTAATGATAATATTTAAAGCTATCGTGATAAAAAGATTTTTGCCGCTTACCTCATGATGATGGTGATGATCACTCATAGTTTCTCCTTAACTAATTAGTTAGTTAATTATATTATCTATTATATTAAAATCAACTGAAGTACTATGATAAACAATGTGCTTTATGTTTTTTTTAGCAGCTTATGATAAAATCAAGTAATTTAATTATACATTCTAAGGATGAAAAATGAAACTGAAACTGACATTTGCGATACTGATAAGCACTATAACAATTTTTATAATTTCCGGATGTGCAAGACCCGGAGTTCAGGAAGTTGACGCCGGAGCAACCAAGCATGTATTGTACTCTCAAAACGGTATCATAGAATCCATTCGTCCGGTTGCTGTAAAAGACAACGGTACAGGAACATTCATAGGTGCCATAGCAGGAACTATTCTTGGGTCATTGATTGGGCATGGAAGAGGAAATACACTGGCCACACTTGCCGGTGGTCTTAGTGGAGCTTATGTGGGAAACCAGGTCGGCAAAGCAAATGCGCAGGAATTGACTGTAGCACTGGATGATGGACGAAATGTTGTAGTCATAGCGAAAGGAACCCGTTTTTATACGGGTGAACGCATTCGCATCATCAAAAGAGGAAACAGGGTTGTAAATATCGAAGCTTTATAAACATCGAGTATTTACATTCACTGTTTATCACAATTTTTTATACAAATTTTTCGCATTTGTATTTCACCGCCACAATTTAAAAAACAGATGTCAAAATCTTTTTGGCATCCGCACTCTCTTTTGCAAAGGCTTTGTTCATTGGAAACTATTTCATTAAAGCTTTTTTGTCTTGGAGGTTTCGGCTCCCTTGGTTTGTTTCTTAGCATTCTTTTTACAATATAACGCAAATCATCTTCTCGATTGCAAGCATATGTATCATGGGAAGTTTTACATTTGTTTCTAAAATAACTCCAGTCTTGGTAGTTTTGATCATACTCATTTTGCCAGTCAAATATCTTAAGATTGTAGTCACTAAGCCTTTTTAGATATTTGTTATATCTTCTTTTATATCGCTTATCCATTATGGCTTTTATATCTTTTGCTCTTTCATAGGCATCATTTAGGCACTGATTGTATTGAAGATCACATTTGCTTTGACACTCATTTCTTGCATTGGTGCACTCATTGATGCACTGTTTGGCTTTTTGACCCACCGGAGGGATATAGATATTTTTTACCGCATACTGAGGTGCGCACCCTGAAATAAACAAAACAAAAGTTAAAAGCAAAAAGAGATATCTTATCATAATGACTCCTTTTTTTTAAGACCATGATACAAAAAATTTGTGCAAAAATAGTGAACAAATCCCATCACCAACAACTATCACTAATCACGAGTTACGAATCACTAACCAAAAAACTATCTGCATGTATATGCTCAAATGCCGCTTTTAAAGAGATAAAGATCTCATGGTTATTTTCTTCCATTTCTTTTAGCATTTTTTTTGTGTTGGCCCTGGCATGTGGCATTTTTACATCAAACCTAAAGGCAGGGCAAGCTTCATCACCTATAAGAGGAAATTCATTTGCTTTGGCACAGTCTATTAGCTGTCTTTCTCTAACAAGTATCAAAGGCCTTATCACTTCAAGTCCGTTTGATGCTTTATATTTTGGAGGAAGACTTCTTAGGGCTCCATTATACATAAAATTCATAAAAAAACTCTCTGCAGCATCATCAAAATGGTGTCCCAGGGCAACTTTGTTGTATCCGCCTTTAAGTGCGGCACTATAGAGTGCCCCTCTTCTCATTCTTGAAAAAAAACT
>CAZMKH010000163.1:0-3533 GCA_964566455.1 uncultured Campylobacteraceae bacterium
TTTGAGGAGGAATGATAACTACATCAAAGTCACTGTATCTCTCTATAAGACCTGCCAAGAGTGCTATATTTTTGGCTCGTTTGTGGGTGTAGAGATCTTCGCCGAGGATGAGTGTTTTTTTCTCGGCTCTTTTTGCCAAATTGACAATCGAGTCGATCTCTTCTTCTCCGACATTGGTTTCAGCACTTATATATCCTTCATCCAATTCGCTAAAGTACTCTTTTAATTCTTTGTCTATTTGAGAATTTTCAAGTAGCCCTTTTGCTAAAATTGCCAACACTCCCTCTTCAGAGCCTACTTCATATCTAATGGAACTGCTTATAATATCTTTTAAAACAAAATCTTCTATCGGATGCAAATCAATTACTTTTGCCCCTTTTCTTCTTACGGCTTCACTCACATGAAATCTAACCATCGGGTTATCGGTTGAGAGTTTGCAGCCCACTGATACAATCAAATCACTTGAAGAGACAGCTTTTAAATCGCCACTGTAAAGCTTGTGTCCGCCATCACTTGAAAATTCTTCCAAAAACTTTTGATACTCTTTGTTGCCATGGCTTATAAGTTTGTAACCAAATTTTTCTTTTAACTTTTGAAGTATCAGTGCTTCTTCATTGGTTATAATACCGCTAAATCTGATACTGTCAGCCTTTTTGAAAGCTTCCACAGCCTTTTTGAAAGCTTCTTCATCTTTTTTTGCAGATTTATTTGAAAAATCAAATCCAAATCTGCCCGCTCCACACAATGAAGCAAACTCTTGTTCATTTACTACTCTTGTTATAACTTTTTCAGGCTCATCTATGCTTTTATGTCTTACATCATAATACAAAAAACAGCCACTGCTACAGTGAGAACAGGCAGCCGGAATTTTTGTGTTTTCCCATGCATTGGCAGTGTATTTAAATTCGTTTGATATCATAGCTCCCACCGGGCAGACACTGATACATTCGCCACACTGTATACATTTTCCCATATCATTATCTATGGTAGAGTTATATCCGTTTGGTCTGACATATAGTGCCTGAGCTCCAACTATTTCATTACAAACCGTAACACATCTTTCACAAAGTATGCAAAGATAGGGGTCATATCCCAGTATCTTCCACTTTTTGCCTTTTCTTTTTTGCTCTTTTGCACTGAATTCCTGAGAGCTTACACCAAACTCCAAAGTTTTGTTTTGCAGTTCGCATTCACCGCTTTTATCACAAACTCCACACTCAAGAGGATGATTTACATCATACAGTTTCATAATATTTTGTCTGTGGTTAAAAAGTTCAGGTGAGTTTGTTTTGACATTTATGCCGTCAACCGCTTTTTCCTGGCAGCTCAATATAAAACCCTCAACCCCTTCAACCTCGACTGAGCACATTCTGCAGCTGGCAATAGGGTTGGTTTTGGCAAGATAGCACATTGTGGGGATATATATACCGTTTCTTCTTGCAACCTGTAAAATGGTTTCGCCCTTTGTAGCTTGAAGTTTTTGTCCGTCAATGGTGATAGTTATCATGCTTCACCTCCGTTAGCGGAGAGCTTTTTGTTATCCACTGCCACCATCGCAATATAGTAACATCTCATACATCTCTCAGCCTCATTAATGGCTTCTTCACTGGTAAGTCCGGGATTTACTTCAAGTTGAGAGTGTTTTCTTCTACCTACATCAAGTTTTTTGCTGACCTCTCTTTTTAGTCCCGGCATCCATCCGGTTATCTTTTCATTTTTATTATAGACTCTCAGTTTTCTTAAGTGGTCTTCCATAATCTCTTCATCGCTTAAAAAAACTTCTCCCGTTTTTAGGTATCTGAGCATTACCGAAGCTGCTCTTTTTGCCTGACCGACTGCATTTACTATGGTCATAGGCCCATACTCACAGTCACCTGCGGCAAAGATACCTTTTTTGTTTGTCATGTAAGTATTATTAAAGGTTTTAAAGGTATTCCAGCTGGTCAGTGCTAATTCCCACTCTTTTGGAACAAAGTCCATGTTGGCATCCTGACTGACTGCGGGGATAAGATAGTCACACTCTATGAAATAATCTTCACCCTCTATATGGTTTAGTCTCGGTCTGCCCCCTTCAGGGTCAGGTACGAGTTCGAATTTATTGATTTTTAGTTTTGTAAGTTTGTCATCTTCATTAGTTATGATTTCTTCTACGGCTGAATAAAATTTAAACTCAACCCCCTCTTCAACAGCTTCGTGATACTCTTCGTAACTTGTATTGTTTATAATGGTTTTTTCATCTCTTCTGTAAAGAAGTATTACTTTTTTTGCATTTGCTCTTATGGCACACCTTACAACATCCATGGATGTAAAGCCGCCACCTACGCATACAACGGTTTTGCCACTTAAATCAACCGGTTCACCTATGCCCCATTTGACATTTAAGTTTATTTGGTCCAAAAATTTTATAGCCGGCCAGTACCCTTTTATCTCGGCCCTTTCATTTTTGGCTCTTATCTTTTTTGAGATTCTGGTTCCAGTTGCAATAAGGACGGCATCATAATTTTTTTCAAACTCTGTTATCATATCTTTTGTAACTTTTGTGTTTAGTATAAAGTTTACTCCAAGAGCTTTTATGGATTCTATATCTTTATAGTATCTATCATAAGGCATTCTGTATTCGGGAACTCCAACAGCCACTTCGCCACCGATAACCGGCAGTTCTTCATAAACATCGCACTCTACTCCGCCAAGAGAGAGATAATAAGCTCCCGTAAGTCCTGCGGGACCGGCTCCTATGATAGCAACTTTTTTACCAATAGGTTTTGCTTTTTTTACAGGGTAAACAAAGTCCAAACCATAATCACTTTCATAATCAGCCCCGATTCTTTTTAATTCCATAATAGAGATAGGTTCATCCAGGTTGGCTCGCCTACAGGCATCTTCACACGGATGAGGGCAAACTCTACCGCAAACATGGGCCAAAGGCATGGTTTGCTTTGTTGCTTTTAAAGAGTCTAACAATCTTATATCTCTGACACCTTCAATATATCCCGGGATATCAACATGGCTTGGACACATATCCGTACAGGGTGCTGTTACATCAGCGATATAATCTGTATCATCACTGCTATACTCGAGTGATTGTTTTTTATTATTTATCAAATCCAAAAATTCATCTTCAAAGTATGTCATAAGGTCAAGTATGGGAGTAGGTACGGTTTTGCCTATTTCACATTTACTTGTGCTTTGCATGGTGGAGCTTACCTCTTTTAAATGCTTCAAATCACTAAGCTCACCTTCTCCTCTTGCTATTTTATCAAGCACATCATAAAGTATCCTGCCGCCCCAACGTCCTGGAGCACATCTGCCGCATGCTTCACTGTATACCTGATATTGTGCAGCATACTTCATGGCAAGTTTTACGACATCAACATCCTTTTTGAAAAGCACAAATCCATCCCAGCCTATGAAAGCTTTTGTGTCATCTTCTACCTTGTGAACTTCAGGGAAATAAAAAGATGATCTTTGCCACTGCTCTTTGGGCTTGTTTCGATTGTCTATGATCTCCCCTTGCCAGGTAGAGAAATAAACTA
>CAZMKH010000164.1:0-1595 GCA_964566455.1 uncultured Campylobacteraceae bacterium
ACTTTAGTAAAGTTAAAGATATAGAAACCCTTGATCTAAATGCCGGTCAAAATAGTGTTGCAAATCTTACTTTGCAAGATGTTGTAGATATGACCGACAACAATAAAACTTTAGCTATCACAGGTGATACTCAAGACCAGGTTTCTTTAGGATCCGGTTGGTCTCATAGTTCCAGCTCAACTGAAAATGGTCATAATTTTGATATATATACAAACAGTTCAGACCCGACTGTTACCTTGAAGATCGAAGATGATATAACGGTTTCATAAATAGTATGATAAAAACCATCATAAGCAGTATAGTTTTATCTATACTGCTTTTTCAAAATATATCAGCTTCAAATATTGCTTCAAAGTCTATGCTTTTAAAGATGAAAAAAAAGTATGGGCTTTTTGCCGCCAGAAGATTTATGGCACTTCAAAGCTTGATACAAGAGTTGAAAAATGTACCCCTGAATGAAAAATTAAATAGAGTAAATAACTTTTGGAATCAAGTTAGATACTCAAGCGATATGAAAGTATGGCACAAAAAAGACTATTGGGCTACACCTTGGGAATTTTTAGGCAAAGACAGAGGGGATTGTGAGGATTATGTCATCGCAAAATATCTGACACTAAAAGAGCTTGGTGTAGATCCTAAAAAGATGTATTTTATTTATGCCGTGGTAAAAGGCAGAAAAGTTCCCCACATGGTTTTGGGATACTACAAAAAGCCTGATAGCATACCTTTAATACTTGACAGTTTAAATTATAAAATCTTTCCGGCAGATAAAAGAAAAGACCTGATTCCGGTATACCTCTTTAACGGAGATACACTAAAGAGATTTCATAAAAGCAAAAGAAAAATATCATCTGATAAAACTGCTCTTGCAAAAAGAAAATGGGACAGCTTGATGCAAAAAATCAAAAGGAATGTATTATGACAATGTTTAAACAAATATCACTGCTTTTTTCAATAATTTTACTTTTTATACTTACTTTGACACTCGGTGTAAATTTTTTGGATACAAGAAGGTTTGTAGAGAATGAACTTTTTATAAAAGCTCAAAATGATGCTGCCATACTTGGTGTCAATATGACAACGGCAAAAGGTGATATAGTAAAGATAAAAACTATTGCAAATGCAGTTTTTGATAACGGCTATTACAAAGAGATATTACTCAACGATATGCATGGTAATATTTTGCTGAAAAAAACAGTTGAAGAAAAAGCTAATGTTCCAAGATGGTTTAAAAAAATGATTTCACTTCCTGCAGCCAGTGCGAAGGCTCAAGTTGCAAACGAATGGACTCCTCTTGGGATTTTGACGGTAAAATTGAGTAGTGTTAAAGCTACCGAGTATCTGTATCATTTGTTTAAAAATATAGTTTTAATATTTGCAGTATCTTATTTGTTTGGAATTTTATTTATATATTTATTGCTAAAAATTATATTTAAACCGCTTTATAAAGTTCAGCATCAAGCCAAAGAGGTGATAAAAAACAGATTTGAGTATCAAAACGAACTGCCTTCTACTGTAGAGTTAAGGTCTGTAGTAGAGGCTATAAACAGTATGGTCGGCAAAATGGAAAAAGTGTACAAGTCACTTCAAAGAGT
>CAZMKH010000164.1:1695-3482 GCA_964566455.1 uncultured Campylobacteraceae bacterium
TACAAAGCGATGAAAAAGAGTATTACAAGTGTATAATGACGGAGAAATACAGTATTGCAAAATCAGAATTGAGAGTATTGTTGCAAGAAGCTTTGCAAAATGGACACCTTAATCCCAAAGAGATTTTGTTAATTCCTGTACATGGCGATACAAAGATAAAATTTATAAATTTTGGCGTTAAAGATAACAAAGTAGGAGAGATTGAATATGAGATACTTATTCCTACAGTAAAATACTATACTCTATATGATGAGTATATTATGCAAGTGTGCAAGTATTTATCCAGATTGCTTCCGGGTCAGGATATATCTATAGAGATAGATGTGTCATATTTTGATAATTTGGATGTTGTAAGCAAAATAATTGAACATCTAAAAATTTTGAAATTGAAAGATACCAATATTACAGTAGAAATTCCTCAGAATAATCTTAAAAAAATGGATAGCATCAAATCTGCCGCCATAGTAAACAAGCTCAAAGAAAATGATATAAATTTAGCTATAAGCCGTTTCGATGCAGATGAAAAAACAACAGAAGAACTTTATGGCATACACCCAATATATGTGAGAATGTATGCAGAACATTTTATGGATATGAGTGATATGTTAAAAGAGAATCTGGTATTGATGTTAAAAACTGCAGGTGTTAAAATCGTGCTTGATAAAGTAGAAAAAGGTCATGAGAAAAAGCTGAAAAATTTTGATATAGACTATTTTTCTCTAAAATAATGCTTTCAAATTTTTAGAAGCAATTCCTGCATATTCTTGTAAAAATATATCCGTTTTGGTTTGGGTATATTTAGATGGTTCAGGATTGATTTCTATGACTTTTCCTTTGCAAAGATAAGGAAATTCACTTGCAGGCATAATTTCACCGGTGGTACCTATAATAAGAAGAACATCAGCATCTTTTATGTACTCATAGGATTGTCTGTAGGCAACTGAGGGTATCGGCTCTTTGAAAAATACAAAATCCGGCTTCAAAACAGAGCCGCATTTGGGGCAAAGCGGTGGCAAATCAGACAAGTTTATATTATCGGATGGGTATCTTTTTTTACATCCCAGACATACAACACTTTTTGTAGTGCCGTGAAACTCTATGACATTTTTACTTCCGGCAGCCTGATGAAGTCCGTCGATATTTTGTGTCACAGTAGCTTTTAATATACCTTTATCTTCAAGAAATGCCAAAAATTTGTGAGCATCATTTGGTTTTACATTTCTCATATAGTCATAAAATATCTCTTTTATTTTTTCCCAGCTATCTTTCGGGTAGTTTTTGAAATAGTCGATATCAAGAATTTGGGGGTCATACTTACTCCAAATGCCGTTTTTACCTCTAAAAGTAGGAATACCGCTTTCTACTGATACACCGGCACCTGTAAAAGCAACCATATTTTTACTGTTTTTTATAATATCGGCAGCTTCTTTGTAAGGCATGTGGACCCCTTTGATATTTTTTAAATTATATCATATAAAGGGTAAAATAATAAATTGGGGAAGATAAAAGGGGGTTCCCAAGTGAAAAAATCACCTGGGAGTATAATTATTTTCTTTTAAGTTCTTTAATTCTTGCAGCTTTACCTTTTCTCTCTCTTAGATAGAAAAGTTTTGCTCTTCTTACTTTACCTTTTCTTAAAACTGTAATGCTGTCTATACTGTCACTGTAAAGTGGAAAAATTCTTTCAACTCCGATATTGTTGGCTCCAATTTTTCTAACTATAAAAGTAGCGCCTGTGCCGCTTCCTCTTTTAGCTATACAAACACCTTCAAAATTTTGGATTCTTG
>CAZMKH010000165.1:0-3465 GCA_964566455.1 uncultured Campylobacteraceae bacterium
GAAATATTTTATGACCAGGGAGCTGAACATTTTAACTCTGAAGAGGATTATATGGGAGGAGAGGGTGACAGATTTTTGGAAATTTGGAACCTGGTCTTTATGCAGTATGAAAGAAGTAAAGACGGTACTTTAACCCCGCTTCCAAAACCTTCAATTGATACCGGTATGGGGCTTGAAAGAGTTACGGCGGTACTAGAGGGAGTTCCAAGCAATTATGATACTGAGCTTTTTATGCCTCTAATTAATCAAGTAGCACAAATTTGTAAAAAGCCTTATGTTTATGAAGAAGGAGCAAGTTACAGAGTTATAGCTGACCATATAAGAAGTGTTACATTTTTGCTTGCCCAGGGAGTTACATTTGACAAAGAGGGTAGGGGGTATGTGCTAAGAAGGATATTAAGACGAGCGGTAAGACACGGATATCTGCTTGGCATAAAAGAGCCTTTTATGTATAAATTGGTTGATACCCTGGGGGATATAATGGGTGGAGCCTATCCATATATCGTCGAGAAAAAAGATAGCGTTAAAGAGATGATAAAAAATGAGGAGAATAATTTTCTCTCTACCATAAGTAGCGGATTGGAGCTTTTTGAAAAAGAGCTTGAAAATACAAAAGATATTTTTAGCGGTGAAGTGGCTTTTAAACTATATGATACTTTTGGATTTCCGCTTGATTTGACTGCAGATATGTTAAGAGAAGTCGGCAAAAGTGTTGATATAAAAAAATTTGAAGAGCTTATGAGTGAACAAAAAAAGAGATCTCAAGCTTCTTGGAAAGGAAGCGGTGACAAGGCAAAAGACGGAGACTTTAAAGAACTTTTAGAAAAGTTCGGCTTAAATGATTTTGTAGGATATGAGTTTAATGTTGCCCAATCCAAAGCACTTGCTCTGCTAGATGAAAATTTTAAGATAATTGATAGTTTAAAAAAAGATGAAAAAGGGTGGATACTTTTAGATAAAACTCCATTTTATGCCGAAAGCGGCGGACAGTGTGGAGATAGCGGTGAATTGCAAAAAGAGGGAAAAACAGTAGCCAAAGTTTTGGATACCCAAAAGTTTTTTGATCTAAATTTGTCACAAATAAAAGCAAAAGAGGATATAAAAAGCGGTGAAATTTATGAAGCAAAAGTTGATGAAAGCAGAAGAGAGATACAAAAGCACCACTCAGCTACACACCTTTTGCATTCCGCTCTTAAACAAGTGTTGGGAGAGCATGTCAATCAAGCAGGAAGTCTGGTATTAAAAGATAAGCTCAGATTTGATTTTTCTCATCCGAAAGCAATGAGCTCTAGTGAAATAGAAAAAGTTCAAGACATGGTAAACTCTATCATTCAAAGAGCAATTCCATCTCAAACAGATGTAATGAACATTGAAGATGCCAAAAAAAGCGGAGCCATGGCACTTTTTGGAGAAAAATACGGCGATGAGGTTAGAGTTGTCAGTTTTGGAGAAGTCAGTAAAGAGCTTTGCGGCGGAACTCATGTGAAAAACTCAGCCGAGATAAATTCATTTTATATCACAAAAGAGAGTGGTGTTAGTGCAGGTGTCAGAAGAGTAGAAGCGGTGTGCGGAAAAGCTGCTTATGAATTCTGCAAAAATTATATCAAAGAGTATACACTCATTTGTGAAGAAGTCAAAAACAAAGACCCGCATATCGGTATAAAAAGGCTTAAAGATAAAATAAATGAGCAAAAAAATGAGATAAACAAACTCTTAAGCAGCTCAAAAAAAGATGTCGACATTCAAAAAATAGGTGAAGTAAATCTCATAGTTGCCGAAGTTGAAGCAGGAGATATAAAAAGCCTGATAGATGAATATAAAAACAAAATGGACAAAGTTGCCGTTATGCTGTTTCAAAAACGAGGCGATAAAGTTTTGATTGCAAGCGGCGTTAAAAATGCAGATATAAAAGCCGGAGCCTGGATAAAAGAGGTAGCACCAGTTCTTGGAGGAAACGGTGGAGGAAGAGATGACTTTGCCCAAGCCGGCGGAAAAGATGCTTCAAAACTGAATAATGCTATAAAAAAAGCACAGGAATATGTAAAAAACAAATTGGGATAAAGGATAAGAATGAGAGAATTTTTTATAGATTTTTTTACGAATTATGGAAGATATATTGTATTTTTACATGTCATTTCGGCTGTTATCTGGATAGGTGGTATGATAGTGGTGAAGTTTGTTGTAGCTCCTAGTGTTGCAAGCATCCAGGATGTAAAGCTGAAACTTGCCAAAACACTTGAAATCATGCAAAGACTTTTGAATTTCGCAATGATTTTTATGATACTTATTGCAATAACCGGAACCTTTATGAGTCTCGGGCTTGATTTTAAACACTCATCCCCTTCACTTTATATACTTGTCCATATAAAAGAAGCTGTCTGGACTTTGATGGCGCTGAATTTTATATACATTTACAGAAAAAGAAATGCAGCTGCAAGGCAATTTTTAAAAGGTGACCTTGAAAGTACGGCAGAGAGTATATTTACTATCAGTAATTATCTTTTACCTCTAAATATATTTTTAGGGTTTGTAGCCATTTATTTTGGTGTAATATTGAGAGGCTTGTAATGCTTGTATTGGCTTCTTCGTCTCCAACCAGGGCAAAGATACTAAAGGATTTTGGTGTAGAGTTTGAGCAAAAAAGTTGTAATTTCAATGAAGAAAATATAAAAACAAATCAGCCGAAAAGTTTTGTTTATCAGGCCTGTAAAGGAAAAATGGAAACCTGTGAGCAAGTTTACGGCTTGGATACCCCTTTACTTTGTGCCGATACTGTTGTATCAACCAAGGAGCAAATTTTAAGAAAAGCAAAAAATGAAAAAGAAGCCATAGAGATACTTTTAAAACAAAGCGGAAATGAGGTGGATATACTAACTTGCATGATGTATAAAAGCAGTAAGTTTAGCTTCACAGACCTGTCTCAAACAAAGTATATTTTTGAAAAATTTGATGAGAGTGATTTGGAAAATTATATTAAAAGCGGCGAATGGAGAGATAAAGCAGGGGCCTGTATGGTTGAAGGGTTTTGTAAAAAATATATAAAAAAGGTAATCGGACTTGAAAGCACAGCCAAAGGACTTCAAGTAGAGAAGCTTTTGCCGTTTTTAGAAGATATGAAGGGGTAGAGGTGAGTCAGCCTTTACCTTCATTTTATGAAAAAGAGTTAAAAGCTATAAAAAGAGCAAACAGATACAGAATCAGAGAAATTTACAATGAAAATCTAAAAGATTTTGCTTCAAATGATTATCTCGGGCTCTCTTCTAAAAAAAAACTTTTTAAAAAAGCCTGTAAAAGAGTAAAGAGATACAAATTTCACTCCCCCAAAGCTTCAACTTTGGTAAACGGTTACCATCCTATACATAAAGAGTTTGAAGAGTACATTGCCAAGCTTAACGGGTTTGAAAAAGCTTTGTGTGTGGGCAGCGGTTTTTTGGCAAATTTATCTATCTTTGAGGCACTTCCAAG
>CAZMKH010000166.1:0-3457 GCA_964566455.1 uncultured Campylobacteraceae bacterium
ATGCAATACATTCACACAGATAGTGCCCCGGCGGCTATAGGTCCATATTCACAAGCTATAAAAGTAGGTGATATGGTGTTTACTTCAGGACAAATCGCTTTGACACCAAACGGAGAATTTTTAGATGGCAGTGTTGAAGCTCAAGCAAGACAAGTTTTGAAAAATCTAAGTGAAGTTTTAAAAGAGGCCGGCAGCTCTATGAGTAAAGTGGTTAAAACCACTATATTTTTGGCAGATATGGGTGATTTTGCCGCTATCAATGAAATATATGCGGAAGCTTTTGGAGATCATAAGCCTGCTAGAAGTACGGTTGCAGTTAAAACTCTTCCCAAAAATGCACTTATCGAGATAGAGGCGGTTGCTTTGGCATGAAAAAAATAGCTCTTTTTTTACTATTTTTTACTCTTTTGCTACAAGCAGGAGTAAAAAAGAGTATAGTTTTTCCTTCACTTGATGGGGTAAATATCACAGCGGATCTTTATATACAAAATACTGATAAAAAGACTCCTTTTATAGTGCTTTTCCATCAGGCAGGTTGGAGCAGGGGTGAGTATGATGAGATAGCCTTGAAGTTAAATGACCTTGGATTTAACTGTATGGCAGTGGACTTAAGAAGTGGAGGCAGAGTAAACGGAGTTATCAATCTGACTCTAAAAGACGCAAAGAAAAAAGGAAAAAATACCACTTATTTGGGTGCGATGAAAGATATAAAGGCTGCACTCATGTATGCCAGAAAGCATTTTGCCAAAGGCAAGCTTATAGCCTGGGGTAGCTCCTATTCGGCTGCACTTGTTATCAAAATAGTAGGAGATGATAAAAGATTGGCTGATGAAGTTATCTCTTTTTCTCCGGGAGAATATTTTACAAAACTCGGCAAGGCGCCTGACTGGATAAAGGAGTCGGCAAAAAAACTGAGAGTCCCTATATTTATAACCAGTGCAAAGAAAGAGGAGCCCTACTGGAAGCCTATATATGATGCCGTTTCATCTGATAAAGAGTTTTATCTGCCTCTTACAAAGGGTCATCACGGCTCTCGTTCTTTATGGAGCAGGTATCCTGATTCAAAAGGATACTGGCAGGCTGTCAAAGGCTTTTTGAGGAGTCACATTTGAGTTTGGATTTGTATGCAAAAATTGAGCCATATATTGGGTTTTATGATAATTATGAAAGACTTTACGGCTATTATCTGAAATTTTTAAAAGATTTTGATGTAAAGAGTATACTTGATGTGGGGTGCGGAAACGGTAGAATGCTGGAGCTTTTAAGTGAGGTCGGTTATAGTGCCAAAGGTATAGATTTGAGTGCCAAGATGGTTGAAATTGCCAAAAAAAGAGGAGTTGATGCAGAACATAAAAATATATCAGAAGTAACCGGCAAGTATGATGCTATCGTTGCAGTTGCGGATGTTTTGAACTATATGGATAAAAAATCACTAAAAAGATTTTTAGGCTATATTAAAAATGCCTTAAAAAAAGGAGGCATTTTTATATGTGATACAAATACTCTGCATGGTTTTTGTGATGTAGCTGACGGAACTATGGTAAAAGAGGACAATGAAATATTTTTGGCAGTCGATGCAGTATTTGACGGAGAAATACTCGATACCAATATAACTTTTTTTGAAAAAGAGGATGAACTGTATAAAAAGTACAATGGTGCCATACTGCAATATTTTCATAATGAAAATGATATAGTAGATATGACTCCTATGAAGCTTTTGGATAAAAAAGAGATATCTCTTTTTTCAGAGGATGCCGACAAGGTGATATTTAGGTTTGTAAACGAGTGAGTATGCTCTCTTTATCTGCTGATGCGGCACTAAAGTATCATAATGCTACCAAGCATTATCCAAACAGATATGCTAAGTCACTGGGCTATCTTGACTGGGCAAATCAGCCAAACCCTTACAGGTATTATGAAGGTGCAAAAAAGATATATTTAAATAGAGATATTCAGAGTGATTTGAATTATAATGAGATATTTAAAAGCAGGTCTCAAAACAAGCCTACACTTGATGCTCTATCCTCATTTTTAAGATACTCTTTGGGGCTGGCTGCGATAAAAAGCTATGACGGCATGCAGTGGGAGCTTAGAGTAAATGCATCAAGCGGCAATCTCCATCCGACTGAGTGTTATATCATAACAGACTTGGTTGATGGTGTGGTTAAACTCTATCATTATGTAAGTTTTGAACATTGCCTTGAAGAACTTTGCAAGGTTGACGCTTCACTAAACGGCGGGTTTGTAGCCATTTTGACTTCTGTAGTTTACAGAGAAATGTGGAAATACGGAGAGAGAGCATACAGATATGCCAATCTCGACTTCGGTCATGCTTACAGATGTTTGGAAGTAAGTGCTAAATTAAACAGTTTATTTTTTGAATCTTTAAATATAAAAGAAAAGTCTTTGGACAAAATGTTGGGATTTGATAATGAGGAGAGATTTGTAACTTATGAGCTTGAACACTCGGATATTGCTATAGCCATAGGTGCAAACGATATAAAGATAAACAGCTTTGATACCACCATAGTTTATGAGGCAAACCATCTTGCCCAAAAATACCAAAGATGGGAAATCATTGAAGAAATCATTAGTCAAACAGCAGACAGTGTTGTCAAACCGGATAATTTTCTGGATAATGATAAAAAGAGTGAGAAAAAAGCAACTGAAGTTATACTAAAAAGAAGAAGTGCAAGAGAATATGACTCAAAGAGGAGTTTTATAAACAAGGATAATTTTTTTCAAATTTTAAACTCAGCCAAAAGCAGTAGACCTAAAGTCGACTTCGTTTTGTATCTGCATAATGTTGAAGGATTGAAAAGAGGGTTGTATTTTTTTCAAAGAAGTAAAAAGTATCCTTTGAATTTGAAAAAAACAGAAGAGATTGAAAAAAACTGTTTTTTTCTAAAAGAGGGTGATTTTACAATACCTGCCAAAAATCTCTCCTGCATGCAGGATATCGCTGCTGATAGTGCTTTTGCACTCTCTATGATAGCTGACTTAAAAGATTTTAATGCTATAAATTATAAAGAAAGGCTTTTTGAGTGTGGCAGAATAGGTCAGCAACTTTATCTTGAAGCTACCTCTTTGGGATATAGTGCCACAGGCATAGGATGCTTTTTTGATGATAGTATACATGCATTGATAGAGGCAAAAAAAGGTTTTGAAGTTTTGTACAATTTTACCATAGGAAAAGAGATACCTGATGCAAGAGTTATGACAACAGAGCCTTACAGTGCTTAGTTTAACCCGAATTTTGCAATAGAATTTGGGTTTAATCAATATTTAAATAAAATTAGAGTAAAATTCGCGTTCATAGTCTTGAATAACCTTGCTAAAGGTGCTTGCAGACTAAATAAATGAACGAAGGAATAGCTAATGTACGCTATCATAAGAAATGGTGGGAAGCAATACAAAGTTCAAGAGGGAGATTTTTTAAATCTCGACAAGCTTGACG
>CAZMKH010000167.1:0-3452 GCA_964566455.1 uncultured Campylobacteraceae bacterium
ACTCTTTTAAAGCTTAGATGAAAATTTTGTAACATATTATCTAAATACAAAAGCATTTCAGTGATATCCGGCAGTATCATTTCCATTGCTGCTGAAGGAGTAGGGGCTCTAAGGTCTGCGACAAAGTCACTTATCATAAAGTCTATCTCATGACCGACTGCGGAAACGACAGGAGTTTTTGCTCCATAAATCGCATCAGCCACTATCTCTTCGTTAAATGCCCATAAATCCTCAAGGCTTCCTCCTCCTCTTGAGACAACAATGACATCAGCCTTTAACAAGTCAGCTTTTTTGATAGCATTTGCTATGGAGTACTTGGCTTCATCACCTTGAACAAGAGTGTCAATGAGTATGATATGAGCAAGCGGCCATCTTTTTTTTGCAACTCTTAGCATATCCTGCAAAGCAGCACCTGTTTTGGAAGTAACGAGTGCTATGGTTTTTGGATATTTTGGAATGGGCTTTTTTATCTCGTTTTTAAAGTATCCTTTTGCTTCAAGTTTTTTCTTTAGCTGCTCATAAGCCAGCGCCAAAGCCCCGCTTCCTGAAGGCTCCATGGATATACAGTTTATTTGATAGCTTCCTCTTGGAGAATAAACCGATATGGCTCCTTGAATGATGACTTTAAGTCCCTCTTCAACTCTAAATTTCAGCCTTTGGTTATTACCTCTAAACATTACACATGATATGGAAGAATTTTTATCTTTCAAAGTAAAATACAAATGACCCGAGCTGTGGTAAGTTACCCTTGAGACTTCACCTTCAACATAAACTGAAACAAAAGTGCTCTCAAGCAGGGATTTGATCTGGTTGTTTAACTCACTGACACTTATGGGAGTTTGCATAAAAAATACTCAAATCTTTTTTGCTATAAAAAGAGTGGATATATCCATAGAAAAACCTTGTGCAACCAATACTTCAAACCCACACTCTTTAAGTTCACTTACAAGTTTTTCTCTTGTTAAAAAGTTTTCTATAGAGTTTGGAAGATAGTTGTAAGCTTCATAATTTTTGGATAAAATTCCACCGATTACCGGTAAAACTTTTTTCATATAAAAGTCTCTTATTTTGCTCATAGCAGTTTCATTTTCAAGTTTTGTAAACTCCAAGATGACCAGCATCCCATCTTTTTTCAAGATTCTGTTGAACTCTTTTAAGCCCTCAACTCTATCAACTACATTTCTTAGACCGTAAGAGATGCTGACTATGTCAGCCGCCTCATCTTCTATGGGTAAATTTTTGGCTTCGCCCTCTTTGAAAGTTGCATCTATTTTTTTTGTTTTTGCCTGTTCAAGCATTTTGGTTGAGGGGTCTATGCCTATGACGCTGTGAAGTTTTATGTCGTTTAAACTAGCTCTTTTTAGCCAGTATTCGCACATATCTCCGGTTCCGCAGGCAACATCAACAACCAAAGAGATATCATCTTTTGAGTAGAGTTTGTAGGTTTTATCACAAGCTTTTTTTCTCCAGCTTTTATCAACTCCAAAACTTAAAACTCTGTTTGCAACATCATATGTAGGTGCAATTTCATCAAACATAGATACTATTTTTTTCTGTTTATCCAAAATACAATCCTAAAATTTTTAAGTGATTATATCAAATCAAAGGTTAAAACCTGTTTTTGAGCTAATATCATTTTTGATATCTTGAAGATTAAGCTCAAGTTTTTCAAGCAGTTCTTGTATTGCTGTATCATTTGGATATTTTTGTAGGTAATCTCTTAAGATAATGATTTGCTTATGGGTATCATTCAAATTTCCAAAGGATTCTTGTAAAGTTTTCAGAGTTTGTTTTACACTTTTTTCTTTTATAAAGTATGAGAAAGTCTCCACTAAATACCTAAGTTTCTTTATTTTAATCCTTACCTTATGGTACTCTTCTATAGGCTTAGATGAAGTTAATTCTAATAAGCTTTTTTGTATCTTTTTATGCAATTTTTTAAAACTTTTTTTGACAAATATTTTAGCGGGAAGATAAGCATATATATTTGTATAAAAACCGTCGCTATCCTTTAAAACCGTTTCCAAATCAAATAAAATATTTTTAAATTTATCAGACATTATAAAAAGTTCTATTTCATTTTTTTGATGAGTTTGTTCATTTTTAAGATACTCATAAAACTCTTTATAAAACTCTTTTTCTTTTTTGAGTGATATTATAAAAACATCTATATCTCTTTTTTGGTTGGTTTTTTGTGCGATAGATTTTAGGGATGAGCTAAGCTTTTGATATATCTCTTTTGAAAATATTTCTCTAAAAGAGTATAAAAGTGACCTAATTCGTCTGATATTCACTCTAAATTGGTGCAAATCTTCCTCATTGTCACTTTTGGCAAAATCAAAAGCATAATTTTTTGCAAGTATCAAGTAGTGATACAGCCAAATCCTAAGATAATCAGATATATTTATCTCTTTTTTCGGTTTAAATTTAAACTTTTTATGATTTTTTTCTATCTTTTTAAATATTTTATCTATATTGTTATACTTTTTTATGCTTACGGCTAAAAAAGCATTGGTGTATTTTCTATCGCTGCTGACATCCTTTTTGACAATCCTTTGTAAACTCTCAGGAAGAACAAAGTCTTTCATTTTATCTACATTGTCAAATTCAACTTCCAAATAAGCCAAGCCTTTTAAACTGCCCTTAAAGATATCAAGCTCATAGGTAAGTCCGTCAAACCCAAAAACATATCGTCTTTTTTTGATAACTCTTCCGATTCTCTTTTTTTTGAATTTTTTATATTTTTTTCTTGTTATCTCTTTTTCATACTCTTCTCTAACTTTGCCATCCCCTTTTTTTACGGTTAGTATATATTTGTCATTTACTCTTCTAACTCTTTTTGTTGATTTTGGAGAGTAGGAAAAATATATCTGCTCTATATCTTTTATGCTGCAACTACCTAGTCTTTTGATAAAATCAACAGCTTTTTTATATGATAACAGATATTTATTTTCTATTTCTAAGTGTTTCATAATCATAATTTTATCATAATGCCATAAATAATAAAAGGAAAAAAATGTTACCGATTGATCAATATATCGAAGATGTAAAAAACGAAAGATTTATAGAAGCTCACGAAGTACTTGAAATCTCTTGGAAAGAGTTAAAAAAAACTAACAAAGATGAAGCAAACCTTCAAAAAGGACTTATAAACGGTACAACCGCCATAGCCCTAAAGTTGAAAGGCAAAGACAAAGGTGCATACATGGTGTGGGATACATATCTAAAGTATAAACCTCTTATAAGCAGTGTCAAGTCGGATCTTAGCGAAAAGTATAAAATAGCCGAAAAAATTTTGGAAGAGAAATATGATAAATATATGAATTAAGGCGGTGAGGCATTGTAAAGGTACAGTCAACCAAACGATGTAAGAGATACCTGTGACCTTCATTTCCTGGGGACTATAAATAAAACTGTGTAAATCCAAAAACAATACCGGTTTGGTAAAATAT
>CAZMKH010000168.1:0-3394 GCA_964566455.1 uncultured Campylobacteraceae bacterium
CAAGATGAACAATTTTGTTTATAAAGTTTACTTACTTTAAAAGCGGCAATATTACCGGCTTTGTTTTTAAGAGCTTCTAATTTTTTATCCAACTCTTTGTTTTTTGCTTTTAGTTGCTTGTCTGCTTCAGCTTTATTATCAGTCTGCACATCTTCTTTGATAATTGTAGGTTTTTTTAGTTGTACCTTTATCTCGGAAGCTTTTATAACACGGTGAATTTCTTGAAGCTTGTGAACCTCTTTATCCAATGTATACATATGGTAACTAGCCCACAACGCAAGTAGTGTAGCAATTGCCGCGATAATATGTCTAATCATTTTCCATTCCTTAATTTTAGTAATTTTGCATTAAAATCAGCTATCTCATTTGCGATAGCTTTGAGTCTTTTATCATCCATTTGAGATACAAGACCCTTCATCAAAATATTTTTTCTTTTACCTGATTTGAAGTCCATAAGTCTTCCATAGATAAATTTTCCATCCTTACCAAGAAGTGACGGTCCGATGATACCGTTGCCGTAGTCATCATGACATGCCGAACAGTGTACTATAAAGTCATGACTTAGTTTGTTTACCATCAAACTTATCTTTATCCTCTCATACGGAGATCTTACATGGAGATAAGCATCTATGGTTGTTCTTTGTTTTTTGGTATCTTCTTCATATTTATCTATAGCTTTGGCTTCTTTAGACTTGTCTTTCTCGTTATAAGAGTAGTAAAACTGACCGCTGTTTTGCTTGGAGGTTTCTTTTTTTGCCTCTTTTTTTACAGCATTTTGAGTAACTTTTATAACTCCCGGTTTTGCAACTTCATTGGCTTTACTCTCTTCTTTCTTTTTATCCCCACAACCGCTAAAAACGACTATGACTGACAACGATAGTGCCATCCACTTAAATTTAACCATTTTTACTTCCCCCATATATTTGTTTGTAAGTTGCTCTGGGAATTACTTCGATAACATTTTCAGGGCAAAGTTCTACACAAGCCCCACACCCTACACATGCTTCTCTTATTTCAGGCAACTTTCCTGTTTTGTGGTCCACCATGCCGATAGCCAGTGACGGATCAGGCCTGAAAGGACACATATCAGCACATATAGTGCAGTCCTGTCCTTCAAATTTATCCATTTTAGCCAATACCTGTTTTTGTAAAACATACTTTTCAGGGTCATTTGGACTTATTATAACCTCTTTGTTTTCTCTCTCTTTTTTTGAAAGAACTTTTGTATGATCATATATTCTGTCTATGGCACTTTTTGGCACTTTTTCATTTTTAAGAGCAAGGCAGGCGTTTGGTCTTTTTACGATAGCGACTCCCATATGGACTTTTTCTATACTGTCACTTTCATGGTCAAGTGCTCCCGTAGGACAAGCCAATATACATGGAAAAGCTTTGCAAAGATAGCAGCCTCTCTCTTGGGGAACTATATAAGCTGTTCCAAATCCTGCTTTTCCTTCTATGTCTTCAAGTTTTATACAGTCATAAGGACATACCTGCAAACATTGTCCGCACTTTATACAAAGTGAAAGATAGTTTTTCTCTGGAACTGCACCCGGAGGTCTAAGCCTTTTTTCTTTCGGTTTGAAATCAGGTGCCAAAGCAATACCTCCGGCAGCTACAACTCCTAATATACCTAGTCCTGTGGCCTTTTTGATAAAATCTCTTCTTTTTTTCTCTTGTGGTGTCATAGTATCTTACTCTCTTCCATAATGGGGTGTTTATCCTCCAGTAATTTTATAGGCTCAGATATAGGAGCCAACTTAGCTATAAAATTTAGTATGGATATCACAGGAGATCCATAAAAAAACCTTATATTTGGGTTTAAAAGCCAAACTTTATCCGCATATTGATAGTCGATGTAAGGATTATCTCCTATGCCGTCACGGTTTTTATCAAATCCCTCATAATCATCCCAGTAATTTTCATCCCAGACATTTTGAGTAACTTTGGTGTTGTATGAATCGTTTACAACATTTTCCATATTGCCTTTTATGACATTGTGTTTAAATATATTGGCAATGCTTAAAGAGTGAAATTTGACTCCTATACTGTTATATAAAAGCTTGTTGTTTTCTATATAGTTATGAGTGCCTGGCTGAAAAGGAGACCTGTCTATAAAAAATCCTCTTGCACAATATATGATGGTATTATCTTTTATAGTAAAATTTGACGAATCTTTTAGCCCTATTCCAAGTCCGGTTGTCCCCATGGAATTTTCTATCAAATTACCATAAGCTTCACTGTCTTTGGAATACATAAAGTAAATCCCGACAGAATTATGCTTATAGACATTGTCTTTTACTATATTTTTACCTGCATACATAAAGTGCAAGGAGTATCTTCCATACTCTCCTCTGTTCTTTTCTATCAAATTACCGTGACTGTACCAAACAACAAAGTCTCTTGATTTGTAAAGCACATTGCCTCTCAAAACATTGTCATTACTGTACCAAAGTCTTACCCCGTCACCTCTAAGGCCCAAAGAATACTTTTTGGATGTGATATAGTTGTCTATGATTTTGGAATTACTCACCATCTGCAAATCAATCCCAAAAAGACAGTCAACTATGCGGTTGTTTTTTATAGTGACATTTCGTATCAAAGAGTCATTTGAGCCGTGAGCGTTTTTTACGGATATGCCGGCATCTACTCTTTCATGTTCATTGCCGCTGTGTCTGATAGTCAGATTTTCAACAGTTACATTTGAGCTTTTTATAGATATAACTGTTCCTTTTCCATCTCCTTCTATGATAGCTTTTTGGTTTTTACCATCTATTATAAGAGGTTTGTTTATTACAATATTCCCCTTATATACGCCTGCAGGCAATTCCAGTTTTGAGCCGGGTTTTGCTGCGTTTATGGCATCTTGAAGTATATTGTTGCCAAAAAGTAAAGATGAGACAGATAAAACTACCAAGACAATTTTTTTCAAACTAAGCCTCTTGTTTTTCCGCTTTTATTCTTGAAATCAGTGCCAAAAGTGACAGTAAACTTATACCAACCAATACCCAAAATCCCCAGGTAGGATATGAGTGGGTAGTAAACTGTGCGACTTTACCGTCACCAAATACTGTCGGCGTAAACGGTTTTATCTTAAAGGCGCCCCACGCATGCATATGGTGTCCAAACCAGTAAAGCCAATACGCATAAAATCCTAAAAATATAGCAGGAAGCGCTATAGGCACAATCATCAAAAGATTTAGTATTTTACTATCATACAGTATAAAATAAACCAAAAGAAGCGCCAAAAATACCAATGCATAAGGTGCAACCATTCTAAGATACGGAGCTCCTCTTTTCATCGGGTCCATTCCTATGAAGTGGTTGATAGTATTCATTTCATGAACATCACCGCTAAATCCGTCAAAGTGATAATAAACAGGTATTCCCTCCG